>JACRPW010000013.1:1336-40267 GCA_016223005.1 Deltaproteobacteria bacterium
TAGTCAAGAAAGGATATAATGTAATTCTGGATATAGATGTTCAGGGGGCAAAACAGGTAAAAGACAGAAGTCAGAAGAAAAGCCGGGTCTTTATATTCATATTACCGCCTTCTATGCAGGTGTGCAAAGAGCGGTTAAAGAATAGGGGTAAGGATAACAAAGAAACCATTGAAAAACGGATTCAAAATGCAAAGACAGAAATAAAAGAATCTGTATGGTATGATTATACAATTATAAACGATGACATCATTACTGCCTTTGATATACTTAAATCTATTATTACTGCAGAAAAAAGCAAACATGGGCATATGTTTGAACGGGTTAAAGAACTTTATCATTTCATTAAATCGGAGGTAATAAAATGGCAAGGGTAACTATTGAAGATTGTTTAAGCAAAGTAGAGAATAGATTTGTCCTTGTCCTCATGTCTTCAAAGAGGGCAAAGCAGCTACACAAGGGGAATAAACCCTTAATTGATTCAAGGGATAATAAACTTGTTGTAACAGCGCTGAGGGAAATTGCCTCTAAAAAGATAAAAATCAGGTAATATTTTTTTGCAGGGCTAAAGCCCTGCCCTACAGCATTTTCATCATGCATTTTCTGGGTTAAAAATCCACCCCCTGTTGCAAATTCCTTTCAATTGGGTTAGATTATAAGAATGGAAAGAGCGGAAGATATCCTTGAAAGGATTGCATCTTATAATCCCTCTGCTGACCTTGAAATCGTAAAGAAGGCATATATATTTTCTGCAAAGGTACATCAGGGACAGGTTAGAATTTCTGGTGAGCCATATATGGATCACCCGATAGAGGTAGCCTCTGTCCTTACTCACCTCAAATTGGACCCTCTGGCTATTGCCACAGGTTTTCTCCATGACACTGTTGAAGATACCCATACAACCATTGAAAAGATAAAAGAGGTCTTTGGCGAAGAGGTTGCCGCACTTGTTGATGGTGTTACAAAAATAAGCAAGATTACATTTAACAGTAAAGAGGAAAAACAGGCAGAAAATTTCAGAAAGATGATTATTGCCATGTCAAAGGATATAAGGATAATCCTTATAAAACTTGCTGACAGACTGCATAATATGCGCACACTGCACGCATTACCTCCTGACAGGCAGATTAAAATAGCACAGGAAACCCTTGATATATACGCCCCTCTGGCAAATAGACTGGGAATAGGATGGATAAAAACTGAACTGGAAGACCTTGCCCTTCGGCACATAAATACCGAAAAATATAAAGAGATTGAGGCAAAACTGGCAAAAGGGAAGATAGAGAGAGAACACTATATTAAAGAGGTAATAGATATACTTGAAAAGACCATTAAAGGGCATGGGCTGGAAGCAGATATAACAGGCAGACAAAAGCACACCTACAGCATCTTAAGAAAAATGGAAAATGATGGGGTGGATATTGAGCATATATTTGATATTATTGCGTTCAGGATTGTTGTTGGTTCAATAACTGAATGTTATCATGCCCTTGGGATAATCCACAATTTATGGAAACCTGTCCCGGGAAGGATTAAGGATTTTATAGCAATCCCAAAACCCAATATGTACCAATCTCTTCATACAACTGTGGTAGGACCCCGCGGTGACAGGATAGAGATTCAGATACGCACCCATGAGATGCATAAGATAGCAGAATACGGTATAGCAGCCCACTGGAGATACAAAGAGGGGAGGTCTATCCCTGACAAGGATGATAAGAGGTTTGCATGGTTAAGACAGTTAATGGAATGGCAGAAGGAATTAAAAGACCCTGCAGAATTTATGGAAACAGTAAGGGTTGATCTGTTTCAGGATGAGGTTTTTGTGTTCACGCCTAAGGGTGATGTTAAAGAATTCCCAAAAGACGCAACCCCTGTTGATTTTGCATACAGCGTCCACACTGACATCGGGCATAGGTGTAGTGCTGCAAAGGTAAACGGCAGACTTGTACCTCTTAAATCTACACTGAAAAATGGCGATGTGGTAGAGATTATTACATCTTCTAATCATAACCCAAGCAAAGACTGGCTAAAGTTTGTTGTAACATCAAAGGCAAAAACCAATATAAGACAGTGGATAAAGATAGAAGAAAGGGGAAAGAGTATTGCACTTGGGAAGGAGATGTGTGAAAAGGAATTTAAGAAATATGAACTGGACATTAACAGGATGCTGAAGGATGGAACACTGGAAGATACTGCAAAGACTCACTTTAATATGAATGATGCAAATGGTCTCCTTGCAGGTATTGGTTATGGAAAGATTTCCGCAATCCAGATTCTTGGAAAGATACTGCCGTCCGAGAGATTGAAACCCGAAACTGAAAAAGGCATTTCAAAATTCAAAAAGGTTTTACAAAGAATCAGAAAACCTGCATCAGGAGATGGTATAATTATAAAGGGTATAGATAATGTTATGATAAGATTTGCAAAGTGCTGCAATCCACTTCCGGGCGATAAGATTATTGGTTTTGTAAGCAGAGGCAGAGGTGTTACAATACATGCACGGCTCTGTCCAAATGTCATGGATACAGACCCTGAACGACGGATTGAGGCAGATTGGGGAAAGGGTCCCAATGTATCCCGTCCTGCAAGGATAACCGTAGTGTGTCATGATACAAAAGGTGTGCTTGCTGATATGAGTGCTGTAATAGCAGAAAAAGAGGCAAATATATCTAGTGCAGATGTAAATACAACACCGGATAAAAAGGCAATTTGCACATTTGAGATTCAGGTAAATGACCTTGAACATCTCAATAATGTAATAAAGTCTTTACAGCAGATAAAAAAGGTTATAAAGGTTCAAAGGGTAATATCATAGAGGCAGAGGGTCAAAGGGTCTATAAACAGCGCCCGTTATTATTCCCCTTTGTGAACCCATCAGAGATATTATGAAGAAAATAATAAGGACAGACAATGCACCAGCGGCAATAGGACCATATTCTCAGGGAGTAATTGCCAATGGTTTCATATTTTTATCAGGACAGATCCCTATTGACCATGAAAGCGGAGAGGTTTTTAAGGGTACCATTGCTGAACAGACAAGGCTTGTATTAAGGAATATTGAGGCAATCCTGAACGCAGGCAATTCATCTCTGGGAGATGTTGTAAAGACAACAGTTTACATTACAGATATAAACAGATTTTCTGAGATGAATAGTGTATATGGGGAGTTTTTTAAAGAGCCTTATCCAGCAAGGGCAACTATTGAGGTAAGTAAACTGCCAAAAGGGGTGGATGTAGAGATAGATGTGATAGCAGTAAACAGTGAGCAGTAAGCAGTGAACTGTTTTAAACTGCTTACCGCTAACAGCTCACTGCTCACTGTATTTTCAGGCTGCCTTTTGGATATTACCAGACCTAACGCATCTGGTGCATACTCGCATCCTTTTACCCTTGCCATTATGCAAAACCTTTATAGTTTGCAGGTTAGGGTTCCATCGCTTCCTTGTCTTATTGTTAGCGTGGCTTACATTATGTCCAAAGACAGGACCCTTGCCGCATATCTCGCAGACCATTGCCATAGTTATACTCCCTCCTCTCTTAAAATGAGGGTTGATGCTAACAGCAAATTATAAAATTTGCAAGGGAATTTTGACACCCAAAAATAGACATTGATTTTTGGGGACAGGAACTTTTGACAAGGCAACGCAGCGCAGTATGTGAGGTATTACAGGATATGCTGATAAGGGATAAAGCAAAAGACCTTCCTGTAAAATCAGGTGTCTACCTTATGAAGGATAAGGAAGGCAAGGTATTGTATATTGGCAAGGCAAAAAACATTAGGGCAAGGGTTGGTTCGTATTTTCGTGAGACATCTGACAATAGATATATTGTAAAATTCCTTATATCAAAGGCTGCAGATATTGAATATATTGTTACTGCAAATGAGAAAGAGGCTATAATCCTTGAAGATAATCTTCTTAAAAAATATAAACCCCGCTATAATATAAGATTAAAAGATGACAAGACCTATGCCAGCATTAAGATTACTGTTCAGGATAAGTTCCCGAGGATTATTGTAACTCGGCAGATAAAAAAAGACAGCAGCCGTTCCCCGCTTAATGCCTGCGGGGACAAGTATTTTGGACCTTATACCTCTGCCAGCAAGGTTAGAGTTACCCTGCGGCTGTTAAGAAAAATCTTTCCAATCCGCACCTGTTCAGACGCTGTAATGTCTTCCAGAAAAAGACCATGCATAGATTATCAGATTAAAAGATGTCTTGCCCCGTGTACAGGTATTGCAGCAGAAAAAGATTACAGAAACGCAGTCAATGGTATTGTCATGTTTTTGGAAGGCAGAAACAAGGAACTCATAGAATCGCTGAGGCGGCAAATGAAAGAGGCATCTATTAGATGTGAATTTGAAAGGGCAGCGGTATTAAGGGACCAGATAATGGCTGTTCTGGCAACACTGGAGAAACAGAGGGCAGCCCTAAACAGACCAATTGACGCAGATACCTTTGGTGTTGCCAGAAAAGACAGGGATATACTCATAGGTGTCTTTAATGTAAGAGAAGGCAGGGTGTATAATAGTTCAGAATATATTTTCAAGGATACTGTCCTGCCTGTGGATGAAGTAGTTTCATCTTTTATTACACAATATTACAGCATGGACAGGTATATACCTGATAGGATAATTTTATCTACTGCCCCGACCGAATCCCAATCAATCAGGGACTGGCTTGAAGACAAGAAGGGTAAAAAGATAAAGATTATTGTGCCTAAAAAGGGGGACAACCTTAATCTTCTAAAGATGGCAGAGACAAATGCCATTGAATCTCTGGATAAACGGCAAAGGGCAGAGGTAATTGCAGAGGAATCTGTGTTAAAAACCATTAAGGACAGGTTCAGATTAAAAAATATCCCTGAAAGGATTGAGGCGTTTGATATATCCAATTTAAGCGGTAAACTTGCAGTTGGTGCAATGGTATCATTCAAAAAAGGTAAGGCATGCAAAGAAGATTACAGGCTCTTCAGAATAAGGTGCATGGATGAGCCAAATGACTATGCTATGATGGAAGAGGTATTATCCAGAAGATATAAAAAAGATGAAGTAAAACTCCCTCTCCCTAACCTTATAGTTATGGACGGCGGGAAGGGGCAATTAAACATTTGTAAAAATGTCCTTGACAAACTTGGCTTAAAAGATATTGATTGCATTGCCCTTGCAAAGGATAGAGAAAAGACAGCAGCAGAGAAGGCATATCTTCCAAATGCTAAAGACCCTGTAATCTTGAAGCAGGGCTCATCCACTACCCTGTTTTTAAGGATGATAAGGGATGAGGTTCACAGATTTGCAATAAAATATCACAAAAAACTGCGGAAAAAACAGATAGGTTCAATTCTGGAAACCATTAGAGGGATTGGTAAAAAAAAGGCGAAGGACCTGCTTCTATACTTTGGCAGTATTGACAGGATAAGAACTGCTGCCGTAGAAGAGATAATAAAGATAAATGGTATAACAGGGCAGTTGGCAGAAGAAATAAAAAAGAAATTGGCAGAGACAGACCCGATTTGGTTTTCTAAATCGGGATTTGAGACAGATGAGAAATAGAGAAATGGAAAGGTTTATTGTTTTTTTAAATAACTCTTTTGTCCCTGCCTCAAAGGCTAATGTGAGTATATTTGACAGGGGTATCCTTTATGGCGATGGTCTGTTTGAGACCATACGGGCATACAAAGGAAGGGTTTTTGCCCTTGAACAGCACCTTAAAAGACTCTCTCTCGGGGCAAAGGTTTTGAGGATACCCTTAATACATGCCTCTATTCTAAAGACAAATGTTTGCCAGAATATAATACAGCAACTCCTTGAATTAAATAATCTGCATGATGAGGACAGTTACATCAGGATAACACTAACCAGAGGTGTTGACTACGGCGGTTTAATGCCGAGAAATAACATCAAACCTACAATGATAATTGTTGCAAAACCTATTGCATCAAATATACAAAAAAAACAGAAGGCAGGTATAGGGGCAATAACAGTTGATTTTTCCAGGGCATATTCCAAAATATCTTTAGTTAAATCGTTAAACTTTTTGGATAATGTTATAGGCTCTATGAAGGCAATGGCTAATGGGGCAGATGAGGCAATATTCTTAAGTCCTGATAGAGAGGTTCTTGAGGGCACAACTTCAAATGTATTTATTGTTAAGGATGGTATAATAAAGACCCCTCCTATAAAATCTGGAATCCTGACAGGGATAACAAGGGGATTTATAATAGATATATCTGAAAACATGGGTATACGGGTTAAAGAGACCACTATTAAGACATTGGATGTAATAAAATCTGATGAGGCATTTATTACAAATTCAATCATTGAAGTAGTTCCTTTGATAAGGCTGAATAAAAAGAGCATAGGTAGGGAAAGACCGGGAAAAATAACAAGACTCCTGCAAATGGAGTACAATAAACAGGTGAAACCCACACGAGCCTTGGCTCACAAAGGGGCATGAAAATTTAACTATGACACAAAGAAAAGGAAGAGACATTTCAATAGAAATATCTAAATAGAAAATTTAAAATTAAAACGAAATAGTTTTACTTTTTCATTGCTTGTTTAGATATTTCTATTTAGACATTGATTTTTGGGGAAACTTGCACAATAGTTGTGAATGTGGTAATAATAAATTAGCTTTAAGGCAGTAATAATCTCTTTAACATAGGAGGGTTAATTAAAATGAAAAAAAACTATGCAGTGCTCATTATCCTTTTCATCGCACTATCGGGTTGTGCAACAATTGAAAAAAGGACAGAAGGGACAAGGATAGACAAATATATGGTTGAGAGCATCAAACCGGGTGCGACAACCAGAAAGGCAATGCTAGAGATATTCGGCAGTCCTTCAATGGTAAATAAAAAGGATGACGGGAGTGAAGAGTTTATTTATAAATATGTAGAGAAAAAGGTTAAGGTCTATGTTCAGGGTTTTATAGTAGATGAAAAGAATGCGCCAACCACATATACAACTCTGGAGATAATAGTCAAGGACGATATTATAACGGGCTACAGATTTGTAAAGTCATCGGAGTAAGTCTATAGCAAACCATTTCCGTAAAATGTCTATTTTTGGGCATTTTTAAAATTGATTTTTCATACTTGTTTTTTTGAGCGCAGCAGTTGCAGCAACAACGCAGCAACTAAGTTTTTTACTAAGCCGTCATATCTTTACTGCCTCATCTATCAGCATCACCGGAATATCATCCTTTATAGGATACATGAGTCTGCATGTGTCGCAGATAAGTCCGTCCCCTTTTTCTGTAAGTTTTATATCTCCCTTGCATTTCGGACATGCAAGTATGTCCAGAAGTTCCTTATCAATTGCCATTGTACACCTCCAATAAATATAGTCAAAAGTCTTCAGCCAGAAGTCATTTGACTGTGTCTTTTACACTTCCATGCCTTATATATTCAATACCCCCTCCCAGACCAAGCAAGACCATTATTAAAAAAACAGCAAGTGAGACGCTTAATGCCTGCGCGTCTGTTGCCCCAACCTTTGTAAAGAGATAAACGAATGCCCCTTCCCTTAAACCAAGTCCTGACACTGAAATAGGGAGCATTGAAATAGTTACTGCAATGGGAACAAAAAGGTAAAAGTATCCAAGAGACACACTCATACCAATACCTTTTGATATTAGAAAGGATATTGCAATACCTATCATCTGTATAATGAACGATATAGTAATTGCCCGCAGCAAAATCAGCGGTTCGTCCTTATAGACCATCACAGCCCGATAGATGGATTCAATCTTTTCATTTATAGCAAAGAGCCTTATCTTGCTTGTTATGGCAAGGGCAATATTATGAATGTTTTTATTCCACAAAACAAGACATGACAGAAAAAACACTATTGCAAGGGTTATTATAAAAACAGGGGCATATGTGTCTTTAACATAACTATACCCGAAGATAAGTGAAACAGAGGCAATAATCACAAGGGCGAAAAAACCAGTAAACCTGTCCAGAAATACAGATGCAAGGGAATTCCCTCCTCTGCCTGAAATCTTATAAAGATAGTATGTCTTTACAACATCCCCGCCTATTGCTGTTGGAAGGAATATATTGAAAAACATGCCTATATAATAAAGTGAAACCAGTTTTTGGAAAGGCATGTCAATCCCTGCCTTTGGTAGAAACAGGGACCAGCGGTATGCAGAGATAACCTGAATAAGCGCATACAAGATAATACTGAATGCAAATATCATAAGGTTCATAGAGTACAAAACCGCCATTACACTATTTGCATCCGCCTTTCTGACCAAGAACATAATCAGCATGGCGCTAACTGATATCTTAAGTATCAGATATATATATTTTTTAATATCCATAATTTTGCTGCTATCTTATAACCCTTTTGACAACGTATATCGGCTTACTTTGTGATTCATGATATACCCTTGCCAGCATCTCACCAAGAAGCCCCATAATAATAAACTGCACACCTAAAATTATAAGTAATATCCCTAAAAGAAGCAGCGGTCTGCCACCAATATCATAACCAAAAACAATCTTCTGGACTGCCAGATATAATGAAATCAAAAACCCTAAAACTCCAAATACAAGCCCTGCAGGACCGAATGCATGGATTGGGCGGGTTGAAAAACTCTGCAGAAACTTTACAGTCAGAAGGTCAAGAATCACCCGAATAGTCCTTGATATGCCGTATTTTGATTTTCCGAATCTCCTTGGATGGTGCTTTGTTTCTACCTCTTTTATCCTGACGCCAAACCAACTTGCAACAGCAGGTATAAACCTGTGCATATCTCCGTAGAGTTTTATGTTTTTAATAACCTCCTTCCTGTATGCCTTTAATGTGCAGCCGTAGTCATGCAGATAGACCCCTGTAACCCTTGATATAAGCCAATTTGCAAACATTGAAGGGAGTCTACGTGTAAGGAATCTATCCTTTCTATTCTTCCGCCATCCGCTGACTATGTCTGCATCTTTGATTGCATCAATAAGTTTTGGAATATCTTCAGGGTCGTTCTGCATGTCCGCATCCATTGTAATGATAATATCGCCTCCTGCATAATCAAAACCTGCCGCCATTGCTGCGGTCTGTCCGAAGTTTCTCCTGAAACTTATAACAACAACCCTCTCATCTCCCCTCTGCATATCTTCAAGGATAGAAAAACTGTTGTCTATTGAGCCGTCATCCACAAAGATAGTCTCATAATCCATCTTGAGAGAATCCATTACCTTTTTAATGGATTGATAAAGAAGTGATATGTTTTCTTCTTCATTATAAACAGGGATTACTATAGAGACCTTATCCAAACAAATCCTCCTTACCACTTGCCGCTTTCAGTATTCTTAATGCCATTAAATCCATAGCACTTGAATATACTGAACTCTCTTGCCTTACTACCTCTATAAATTCTAATCAGCGGTTCTTTTTCACAACTTAAAAAAACTGCAGAAATCCTTTGGTCAAGTCCTGCATCGCCATTTTTAACATATACCGCATTTTTACCTTTATTGGTATCAAAATCCTGCCAGATGTCATATTGGTTCATCCTTCTGCCGAGGTTCACATTGTAAGTGACAGGATTGCCATCCACATAAAATGCAAGTTCACTTGCAATCTGATAACTGTCGCTGAATATGAATACATCACCGTCTTTATGCATCTCATTATATACAACTCCAACCTTTCTACCAAGTTCCTCCCAACCAACCAGTCTGTTTGCAGGGTCATTGTTTATATTTACTATATTAAGGACTCTGGTATCATGGGCAATAATTGTTATAATGCCTCCTGTTATCAGTGCAATGGCCAGGAAAATACGAAGCCAGACTCTTGACTCTTGACTCTTGACTCTTGACTCTATAACACCGCCTGCAGCAATGAATGCTGTAAAATATGCAGGCGCTGCCCAGTTTGCCTGAACCTTTGCATGAATACTCTTTGAAAGGAAAAAGAAAAGAATTGGTGCAGACATTAAAAAAAGGAGAAGGGCATCCCTATCACCATTTTTAAAACCCTTGCCCCCCATCTTCCAGATGCCATAACATAACCCGATAAATATAAAAGGGGTTATTACACCAAATTGCGAACCAACAAACCCTGCAAAATCCTTTAAAGAAATCTTCAAACCATCTGATATGTGTGCCTGCCCTAAGGTATGCCTTACAGTAACCCAGTCATGCTGAATATTCCAGATAATAACAGGACTGAATACAACAATACTAAGGATAAGGGCAACATAAGGCTCTTTTCTTTTTAACCAGAATCTATCTGTCTTTGAAAGCAATAGAAACAAAAAGATACACGGATATATAAGTGCCATTGTATACTTTGTTAAAAGTCCAAGTCCAATGATAATGCCGAGAAGATACCAGTAAATGCCGTGATGCGTGATGCGTGATGCGTGATAAGAATTTTCTGACCGCTGTTCCATCACTCCCCTTCTAAACACATACACTGCCAGACCCCAGAAAAGTATAAACGGCGCATCTATTGTCATAAGAACTGCACCTGCTGAATAAAGCGGGGTTAATGCAGGCAGAATAGCAGCATAAAATCCTGCCCTCTCGCTTTTAAATATATCCCTTGTCAAAACAAACAAAAGGAGGCTTACAAATATAGAGATTAAGACCGCTCCGAGCCTGACAGAAAACTCATTATTACCGCCAATTGCTGTAAAAAAGGCTATCAGGTAGGCAATCACAGGACCCTTGCTGTAGTAACTTAAATCAAGCCTTCTTGACCATTCCCAGTAGTGTGCCTCATCAGGCGAAAGGTCAAGGGGACCCAGCCATATATAGATAAGGCGAAAAATTGTGATAGAGGTTAAATAGATTATGAAATATTTTCTGTATTGCAACTGGTTTTATCCCTCCATCTCGCAATAATCCATCTCTCTGTAATTATTATGACACTACTTATTATCAATCCTAAAAAAATCCCGCCTAACACATCCATTGGATAATGCACACCAACATATATCCGTGAGTACGCAACAAGAAACGCAATAATTAAAAATATAGGAGATAACCTGCGATAATGATATGAAAGGTATGTCATTACTGCAAAGATATTTGCTGCATGGTTTGACGGGAATGAATATGAAGCACCGCACCCAACAAGAAGCCTTATATCAGTAAGGACAGTACATGGTCTTGGACGATGGAAAATATGTTTCATTAGTCCTGCTGTCTGGTCGCTTATCAGTATCACCAATAAAATTACAAGTGCAATCCTTTTGCCCTTACTCCCTGTCAGCATGAATATTGCAAACCAACTGATTATGATGAGCCATAAAAAATTTGTCTTATTAGTAATAAAAGGCATTACAGCATCAAGGAAGGGATTTATTAAAACCCCGTTCAGGAGATAAAATAATGCTGTGTCCCATTTCAGTATAGTGTCTAACAAGTGATTTCCCTTTCGCTACCTGCCACTGCATTTAACTGCCTTTCCACTGCTGTCATCACATCCTCTACCTTAATCTCTTTCATGCATCTTACATCCCTGCACCTTCTTAAAAAACACGGACTGCACGGAAGGTCTTTCCTGATAATTGTATGTCCGCTACCGTATGGTCCTGTCCTCCATGGCGCGGTAGGACCAAAGAGTGCTATAACAGGTTTGCCAATGGCAGCAGCAATATGCATTGGGCCTGAATCAACTGTTATCATAAGTTTTGAATAATTTATTACTGCCATCAGTTCCTTCAAACCAGTTTTGCCGGTAAGATTTATTGTCTTTCTATTTGTCATTGCAATAATCTTATCTATTTCGCTAACTATTAAGCCTGAACCTGTTAAGACCACCCTCATATCAAATTTATCTGTTATCAGATTGCAGAGAGAGGCAAACCTTTCATTTCCCCATAGTTTGGTCTCCCATCTCGCTATCGGGTTTACCAGAATAAAGGGCTGTCCTTCCAATATCCCATTTTCCTTGATGATAGACAGGGCCTTTTGCTTTTCGTCCTGTTTTATGGACAATGGGAATTCAACAGGAAGAACATCTACTCCAATATGTTCTGCAAGTTGCAGATACCTGTCAACAGCGTGCAGGTCAGGGTTATAAGGCGGCAGCGCCTCATTTAAGAAAATACTGCTTAAC
Organism: Deltaproteobacteria bacterium; assembly: GCA_016223005.1. NCBI lineage: Bacteria > Pseudomonadati > Myxococcota > Myxococcia > Deltaproteobacteria bacterium. Next base: position 13,413 of record JACRPW010000013.1, read on the forward strand.
TCTCTCCTCCGTCTGAACCCCATCCTCTTTTTACCTTTTGATAGTAATGCCCATATGCCGCTCTTTATCAGCCCCTGAAAATCTATTACAATATCGTAATTCGTATTCTTCAAGGTCTTTATAACACGCGATATATCTCTCCATGTATCATTAGATAATGGTTTCTTAAGCCACTTTTTCCGTCTTACAACTATACAGTCGTTTAGCAGATTATGTCCTATGATAATCCCTGCGGCATCTTCCTCAACAAGCCAGTCAATAACTGCGTCAGAATACATGCGTCTGATTGCACAAAGTGACGGGAGCGTATGAATAACATCACCGATTGAGGAAAGTTTTATGATTAGTATTTTCATAGTAAATACCGTTATTCGTGCGCGTTATACGTGATGCGGAAAGAAAGTCGTGATGCATGAAAATACGTATAACGCATCACGCACACGCATCACGGTCTTTTATTATCCACTCCACCGCATCCTTTAAATCATTTGCAATATAAGATGGTTTTGTTTTAATTATCTTTTTATGTTCTTTACCAAAGCCTGTTAGAACAAGCACACCTTTACAACCAGCATTTAGCGCCAGTTCAATATCAGAAACCTTATCACCCACAACATAGGATTTACTAATATCTATACCCAATTCCTCTCCTGCTATTTCTAAAAGTCCTGTTCTTGGTTTTCTGCACTTACAGTTATCATCAGGATGATGGGGACAGTAATATATACCGTCAAGATGCACATCTTCCTGCTTGAGAGTATCCTCAAGTTTTTTATTTATAGAATCAGCAATTTCCTTTGAAAAATATCCCCTTCCAACACCTGACTGGTTGCTGATTACAACAACCTTAAAACCCTCTGAATTTAGTTTCTTTATAGCAGATGGTGCGCCATCAATAATTACCAGCCTATCAGGCGAATCAATATAGCCTGAATCCTCGTTGATGGTACCGTCCCGGTCAAGGAAGACTGCAAAAGAGTTTAGAGTTAGGAGTTTAGAGTTAGGAGTTAAAAAACCTGCGGCAGCATCATAAACATCATCAACGGTAACATCCCCCATACACTTATAATGTCCGAACCTGCACTGCCTGTCAAAACACGGACTGCACTCAATATCCTCCTTAAGAACCAAAACCCTGTTGCCTATGGGTGCAGTAAGTTTAGGCTCAGTTGAACCAAATATTGCTGCTGTTGGAACACCAAGGCTCGCTGATATGTGCATTGGCCCGCTGTCATTTGTAATGAAAAGATCACACCTCTTAATAATTGATATGAACTGACGAAGACTTGTTTTTCCGCAGAGGTTTATCACATTAGTTTTGAGTTTTGAGTTTTGAGTTTTGAGTTTTTGAATAACCTCTTTGCAAATGTTTTCATCCCCTTTTGAACCGAATATAATAACCTGTGCATCACATTCTTTAATCAATCTTTCCGCAATTTCTGCAAACCTTTCAGGAAACCATCTTTTCGCCTTCCCATAACTTGACCCGGGGTTTACACCAATAATCCTGTCAGAAACTATACCATTTTCCTCTAAAAATGTCTTTGCCCACATTACATCTTCGTCTGAAAGATACAGTTTTGGCTTTAAATCTTTGTCAATATTTAAACCAATCTCTTCCAGCAGGTTCATATAATAAAAGACCTGATGACACTTTTTTATATCTCCCCTGACCTTTACAGATTTTGTAAGCAGAAATCCCCTTGCATCAGTTGAATATCCCCATCTTTCAGGTATTCCAGCCGTAAATGTAATAAATGCAGCGTCAAAGGCATTCTGAAAGAGTATCGCAAGGTCATATCCCTCTTTTTTCAATCTTTTGATTAGTTTAATTTTTCCTAAGAACCCTTTATGGGACCCATCGCAGTCATATTCCATACATCTGTCCACTGATGGATTATTGAAGAACAATGGTGCAACCCATGGTCTCGCAAGGACTGTTATATCTGCATGGGGAAGGTTGTTTCTGACTACCTTAATAGACGGCTCACACAAAACTGCATCGCCAATCCAGTTTGGAACCCTTATAACTATTTTTTCTATCTTATTATTATACATCATGCACTTAACATATTGACAACATCCATAACATTATATATAGTCTTAACAATGTGTCAATGAATAAGAGGAGGGACTAATGCTCAAGTTTATGAGAAAGAAAAAAAGATCTATAGTGGTATGGATTATATTTTCAGCCATTATAGCGGTATTTATCTTCTGGGGCGTCGGAAATTTCAGGATAGACAAAAGCGGCGTAGTTGCAAGGGTAAACAGCAAGGTTATATCTGCACAGGAATTTACAAAGGCATACCAGAGACAGATTGATTATTATAAAAAGAGCATACAGGGTGAAATATCTGACGAAATTCTTGAAAAACTCAATCTGAAACAGATGACCATTGAGGGGCTTATTAACAGGGCAATTCTATTAGAAGAGGCACAGAAACAGAACATAAAGATAAAAAAAGAGGAACTGCAAAAGACAATTCAGACAATACCTGCGTTTCAGAAAAATGGCATATTTGATAAAGAGATTTATTTTAAGATACTGTCGGGTATGAGGATGCAGCCCGGCGAGTTTGAAAAGGCAATTGAAGAAGAGATGATGATAGAAAGAGTTCAGCAAAAGATTGTGGGCAGCATAGATATGAGCGACAGCGAACTAATGGCAGAATTCAAAAAGGAAAATAAAAGGATAAACCTTCAGTATGCAATCATAAACAGTTCGCCATTTGAAAAAGGGGCGGCCATTACAGATGATGAGATAAAGTCATACTTTGAAAAAAACAAGGATAATTTCAAGATGCCTGATAGGATTAAGATAGATTATATTGCCTCCTTCGTATCAGACATTAAGCCTAAAATAAAGGTTTCAGAAGATGATGTCCAGTCATATTATGAGAAGAACATAAAGGCATTTGAAAGGCACAAGGAAGTCAGGGCAAGGCATATCCTTTTTAGGCTGCAGGACGGAAAAGATGCTGCAAAAAAGAAGGCGGAAGATGTGCTTAGTCTTATTAAAAAAGGTGAAAACTTTGGAGAACTTGCCAAGAAATATTCCAATGACCCCGGTTCTGCAAAGAACGGCGGTGACTTGGGATATTTTAAGTCAGGCATGATGGTAAAATCCTTTGAGGACGCTGCATTTGCACTTAAAAAAGGTGAGGTGAGCGGTATAATAGAAACAGAATTCGGCTTCCATATAATCAAGGCAGAAGATATTCAAGAGGCAGGACTTAAGCCCTTTAATGAGGTGAGAAGAGAGGTAACCGAACTCCTCAAAACCAGTCATGCTATAGAAAAGGCAAAGGGGCTGGCAGAAGATATTCGTAAAGATATTGACAGTGGAAAGGATTTAAAGGATGCATCTGCTTCAAAGGGGGTCAGGCTTAAACAAACAAACTACTTCTCCCCTGGTGACAGAGGTGAAGAGATTGCCATGAATGACTATATAAACAAGACTATCTTTTCTTTGAAAAAGGGTGAAACAAGCCATGTCCTTGATGGAAAGGATGGTTATTATATAGTCAGGATTGTTGACAAACAGGAGAGCCGCTTCTTAACATTAGAAGAGGCATTGCCTGATATAAAGAATATCCTCATTAAACAAAAGGCAGTGGAAAAGGCAAAGACGAAGGCTCAAGAATTTCTAAGAGAGATTACTTTAGGCAAGGAAGACTTTGTAAAAAAGGCACAAAAAGATGGTTATAAAACTGACGAGACCGGCATGTTTGGTCTTGAAGACGGGATTATCCCTAAGATTATAGTAAATGCTGCACCTGATTTGTTTGAACTCACAAACAATGCCCCATATTATTCAAAACCAGTTTCATCTCACGGCAATACTTATGTATTGAAATTAAAAGAAGTGGTTGAGGCAGATGCAAAAGGGTTTGAGGCAAAAAAGGAAGATATAAAAAACCGACTTATAGGACGGAAAAAACAAGAGACATTTGGCAAATGGTTAACCGATACAAGAACAAAGGCAAAGATACAAATAAATAAGGACGCTATGTAAGGCATTATTCCTGAATTTCGCTTAAAGAGAATAGTTCATCATCGACATTTCCATTAACTTCAACCTTTGTGTATCTGATATTCAGATGCATTCGGTCGGTTTTTACATCTACAAACATTGGAAATCTAGTGCCGTTAATTTCTATATAATCATCAAAAAAAATTGTAACAATACTGTTATTATCCCTGTTATAGACCTCTCTTCTGATAATGGTATACTCTTTAGGATTAAACCACACCTTGTGGTATGCACCCTCATCATAATACAGGAGTCTTATGATAACAGCATCTAACTGACCAGCCAATGATATAAAGGGGGATATACTTTAGGTCTTGCAATGGAAAGTAGCCTGGCAAGGCAGTGCCTTTATATATCTTCCCCGAATAATAAAATTGATACCCCTGACCATTATTTACAATTACTGCTGATGGTTGATTTAAGGGATTTAAAAACTCTATCCTGAAGGAATGGGGGGATTTTGCAGCAATCACTACCCTGCTCGTGTGCAAAAGTCCGCCTGATATTATCTCCAGACTGCCAACCCCCTTAAATGTATTGATTGGTTTTAGTTCCCTGACACGGGAAAATATCTGAAGACTATCTAACTGGGGATCTGAAGAGGAAACCTTTTGCTTTACAGCACAGCCTGTAAAAAACAGAATACAGAATACAGAATACAGCATACAGAATAAAACCCTCTCTCTCCTGACCCCTCTCTCCCGTCTCCCGCACCCCTGCTTCATTACTTAATCTTCAATTCCTTTTTTATGCCTTCTATCTTATCCTTTAGTTCTGTCTTTTGGGGGTCTGATTTAAACGCCTTTTCATAAGATTCCAGTGCCTTTTTCTTCACGCCTTTCTTAAGATATGCATCACCAAGGTGCTCTGCAACAACAGGGTCATTGGGCATAAGTTTCACAGCCTTTTCAAGTTCTGCTATTGCCCTGTCTATATCACCCTTTTTATAATACACCCATCCAAGACTATCTATTATGTGTCCGCTGTCAGGTTTTATTGCAAGTGCCTTTTTTATTAAATCAAGTGCCTCGTCAATGTTTATCCCTTTTTCTGCATAACTATAACCCAGATAATTAAGCGCCTCTGCATGCTGCGGATTCAGTCTAATCACTGTCTTCATTTCTTCCACAACCTTATCACCCATCTTCATATCATCATATATCACACCCAGTATAAAATGGAGTTCAGCATTATTAGGCTCTATCTCTACTGCCTTTTGAATTGCAGAGACAGCCTCATGTAAACGGCCGGCACTTTTATAAACAGAGGCAAGGAGCCTGTACAGTTCAATATCAGCACTCTTTACCTTAATGACGTCCTTTAATGCACTTACTGCATCTTCAATCTTACCCTGCCTCTGATATATAAATGCAAGGTGAATCTTTGCCTCCATATATGTTTCGCCTTCAGAAGGTATCTTCTCAAATTCTTCCCGTGCCTTTTCAATCTCTCCCTTTTCCTCATAGGCAGTTGCCAGATAATACCTTACCCGCGGCAGTTTGGGGTTTGAAGTCAAGATGAGGTTAAACTCAATGATGGCATTGTCATATTGTTTCTGCTCAAGATATATGAGCCCTATCTTTACCATTGCATCAATCCTGTTTGAAGGAAACTTTTCCAGTTCCTTGTATTGAATTAGCGCCTCATCAAGTTTATTCTGCTGTATCAGAATCTGTGCCACCCTGCTTCTCAAAACAGCATTCTGCGGCTGCACTTCAAGCGCCTTTTGATACATCTGCACTGCCTTATCTATATTTTTTTGAAGTTCATAGACCATACCAAGTTCTACTACAGCACCTTCAAAATCGGGGTTTATTTCAAGTGCCTTAAGATAGTTGTATTCAGCATCAGCATGTCTTGACCTTTCTGCTGCTATCCTCCCGAGATAATAATATGCCATAAGGGATTCTGGATTAATCTTTAAAAGGTCGTTTAAAACAGATACTGCCTCATCATATTTTTTTAGATCTGCATATAAGGTGCCGAGAAATATATATGCCCTTTGATTGCTTGGGTCAAGACGAATAATAGCCTTATATGATGATATAGCCTTTTCATCTTCACGGGTAACACTATAAATGCTTCCAAGCAGGATGTGTGCAGACACATAGTCAGGGTCAAGTTTAACAGCCTTTTCCAGTTCAATTATTGCACTAATATGATTATTCTTTCTAAGATATAGTGCTGCCATGTCAGTATGTAAAATAGGTGAGTCAGGGTCAAGTTCTACTACCTTCTTGTACTGCTCTATTGCACCATCAATATCATTGCTATTTGCCATAAACTGGGCAGCTGCAAAATGATAATATGCCTCCTGTTCTACACTTGACCCCATCACATGGATAACATTATCATTTAACAATTCTAGTTGTGAGTGAGGCTGCTCATTCTGAGATTTTGGATTAGACAAAGGTTCTGATGCAGATAATACCTCGGATTGAGAAATCGGAATGGTCTTATCACGAGAGGCAAGATTTGATATATCAGATTTATTTTTTGCCAGCGGCTGGATGCAGGATGCGAGCAGTAGTAAAGCAGTTATAGGTATACATTTAATAATTGTCATATTCTTTATCCCTTCCTCATGGGCATACTAAAGTTTTTATCTAAAGGCAAGATTTTTCTTAAGATATATCCAGAATTCCCTGTTACCTTTTGCGCCTGATATTGGCGACTCACAAACACCTTTTACATCAAGACCAATGGATATTGCAAATGCCCTAATCCCATCTATTACAGTTTGATGCATTTTAATATCTCTGACAATACCGCCTTTGCCAACCATACCCTTCCCAACCTCAAACTGCGGCTTTATAAGAGCCAGAATACTGCCGCCCTCTTTTACAAAACCCATAACCTTTGGAATCACCTTTTGTAGAGATATAAACGATACATCTATTACAGCCATGTCTAACAATATGCCAACATCGTCAAATTCAAGATACCTTATATTCCTGCCCTCTATAACCTTTACCCTTTTATCATTCCTTATTTTCCAGTCAATTAAACCCTTACCAACATCCACTGCAAATATATCTTTGGCACCCATCTTTAATAGACAATCAGTAAAGCCTCCTGTTGATGCCCCAACATCCATGACCTCCAGTCCATGAACATCTATATCAAACTGTTTTAATGCCCCCTCAAGTTTTATTCCACCCCTGCTGACATAAGGCAAATCCTCTTTAATACTAACAACTGCATCCTCATCAACCTCTTTGCCCGGCTTGTCTATTCTGATTCCGTTTACAATGACACTGCCTGCCATTATTACTGCCTTTGCCCGCTCTCTACTCCCTGCAAAGCCCTTTTCAACAATGAGTATGTCTAACCGCTTCTTATGATTCATCAATTGCAAGCCATGAATTCCCTTATTGCCTTTTCTATGCCTTCACTGTCAATACCCAAAATCCTCCTCAGTTCCTCCTGCGAGCCGTGTTCTACAAACTCATCAGGTATCCCTATTTGCTTGATAAGGCAGTTAACACCTTCTTTTGAAAGAAGTTCAATAACTGCACTGCCAAAACCACCCTGTATGGCATTTTCCTCTACAGTCAAAATCCTTCCTGTATTCTTTGCAATGGATATTATAAGATTTTCATCAATAGGCTTGACAAACCTTGCATTAACAACAGTTGCCCTAATGCCATGCCCTCCTAACCTCTTTGCAGCATCAAGTGATGTATAGACTGCTGTGCCTATTGCAATTATGGCAATGTCAGCACCTTGCATCAAAATTTCAGACTCACCAACATGGATAGGCATTGTATCCAATATAGTCCCTTTGCTATGCCCCTTACCTCTTGGATAACGTATTGCAGCAGGTCGTCTGCAATCAACTGCTGTTTTTAAGAGGGCTTTGAGTTCCAACTCATCCTTTGGCGCCATCATTACAATATTTGGAATATGACGAAGATACGAAATATCAAATACCCCGTGATGTGTTGGTCCGTCAGCGCCAACAATACCTGCCCTGTCCAAAGCAAATACAACAGGAAGATTTTGGAGACAGACATCGTGAACAATCTGGTCGTAAGCCCTCTGCAAGAATGTTGAATAGACTGCCACAACTGGTATAAATCCAAGTTTTGCAAGCCCTGCTGCAAATGTCACTGCATGCTGCTCTGCAATGCCAACATCAAAAAACCTGTCAGGAAACTGTTTGGCAAATCTATCAAGCCCTGTCCCCTCAGGCATTGCTGCTGTGATTGCGATAATCTTTGGATTGTCTTCAGCCAGTTCTATAAGGGTCTCGGCAAACACCTCTGTATATGTGGGGACTGCATCTTTAGATTTTTTTAATTCACCTGTAGGTATGTCAAATGCACCCACACCATGGAATATTGACGGCTGCTTCTCTGCAGGCAGATAACCTTTGCCTTTTTTTGTCAGTACATGGATAAGTATAGGACCCTTTAAATCCCTTGCGTCATTTAATGTAGAAATAATCTGGCTGATGTCATGCCCGTCAATAGGACCTATGTAATGAAATCCCATTCCTTCAAAGAGCATACCGGGTGTTAAAAATGTAATCAAAGAATCCTCTGCCCTTTTTGCAAGATGCACCAAACCTTTGCCTATCTTCGGTATATATTCAAAAAACGATTCCACCTCTTTCTTAAGTTTTGTTGCAAATCTCCCTGTAAGTTTTCTGCTCAAAAACGCTGAAAGTGCCCCCACATTTTCCGATATAGAGAACTCATTATCATTTAAGATAACTATCATATCCTTTTTAAGATGACCTGCCTGATTCAATCCTTCAAATGCCATGCCTGCTGTCATTGAACCGTCGCCTATGACAGAAATGACCTTGTAAGTTTCGTTCTTTATATCCCTAGCGCATGCCATGCCAAGTCCGGCAGATATGGACGTGGATGAATGTCCTGCAATAAATGTATCATATTCGCTTTCCGATGGTCTTGGAAAACCGCTTATACCACCAAACTGACGAAGTGTCTCAAAGGTATCCCGTCTCCCGGTCAGGATTTTATGGCTGTATGCCTGATGCCCTACATCCCACACAATCTTATCCTTAGGTGTATTAAAGACATAGTGGAGTGCTATTGTAAGTTCAACCGCACCAAGACTGGATGCAAGGTGCCCGCCTGTGAATGAAACAACACGGATTATCTCCTGCCTTAATTCATCAGCAAGGGCAGGCAGTTCTTCTGGCTGGAGTTTCTTCAGGTCATTTGGGCTGTTTATTTTGTTTAATAATTGATACATATAAGATTTTAGATTTCCCTAACACCTATTGCCTATAGCCTAGCGCCTGTTTTTATCCTTTTCTTTCCACAACATATCCTGCAATCTTCCTGAGTGGTTCTGCCTTATCGTCAAAATCCTTTATTGAATCTAATGCTATATTAACAAGTTCCCTTACCCTTTCCTTTGACTCTTTAAGTCCTATAACCTTTGGATATGTAATCTTATCCTTTTTTATATCACTGCCAGTATTCTTTCCCATGGTTTCTTTAGAACCCTCAATATCAAGGATATCATCTGCAATCTGAAATGCTAGTCCGACTGCCTCACCATACCTTGCAAGTTGTTCAATCTGCCTGCTGGAGGCATCTGATAATATTGCACCTGCCCTTATAGAGGCAAGTATAAGTGCCCCTGTCTTATGGGTATGGATATACTCAAGGATAGGAAACCCGCACTCCCTGCCTTCAGACTCCATATCAACTACCTGTCCGCCGACCATGCCTGCTGCACCAGATGCCTTTGCTATCTCGTGGATAACTGTCAGCATCTTCCTTGAATCTTTACCTGTATATTGTGCAAGGACATCAAATGCAAGTGTTAAAAGTGCATCGCCTGCAAGGATTGCCATTGCCTCACCAAACACCTTATGATTGGCTGCCTTACCGCGCCTTAGATCATCGTTATCCATTGCAGGCAAGTCATCGTGTATCAGGGAGTATGTGTGTATCAACTCAATGGCACATGCAGCATTTATAACATCTTCTTGCCTGCCTCCGACAGATTCTGCTGATGCAATCAAAAGCACAGGTCTTATGCGCTTGCCTCCTGCAAAGATACTGTAACGGATTGCCTTGTGCAGATTTTGGGGAAATGCATCCTCATAGGGAATAATACCTGCCAGTGTTTTATCTACAAACTCTATCTTTTCTTTCAGATATTCACTGATATTCATACTCTATTCAAATGGCTCGGTCTTTAACCTTCCATCTTCATCCTTTGTCAAGACCTCAACCATCTTCTCTGCATCTTCAAGGATTTTTGTGCAAATGCGTGAGAGTTTAATCCCCTCCTCAAATAACTTTAACGCCTCTTCCAGAGGGATGTCTCCCCTTTCAAGTTTATTAACTATTGCCTCAAGTTTTTTTAAGGCATCTTCAAACTTCATCTTTTGCATAAACCCTGCAGAACACCTCACCTTTTGAAAGGACTATACTTAATTCATCGCCTATACAGACATTTCTGGAATCACGCAGTATTGCAAGGGACGGCAATTTTCTTGTAATGCTATATCCCCTATCCAATACATTAAGCGGGGAAAGGGCATTTATACCAGATGCAAGCATCTGAATCTCCTTTTTCGCCAATGTAAATCTGTTTGATATTGCTAGTAGAAGCCTTTCTGCAAGGCTGTCAGTCCTTTGCATATAATCATGGAGCCTCTGTCTTGGATGAATAATTGCCTTTTCAACCCGGTGCAGCCCTGCCCTCTTTTCATTAAGCATCCCACTGATTGCAGATTTTAATATTGCAACTGCGCCTCCTATCTTTTCAATAAGTTCATTCTTTGATTTTACCACTATTTCAGCAGCAGCAGATGGTGTTGGCGCACGGAGATCGCTGACCATATCAGCAATTGTCCAATCTATCTCATGTCCAACAGCAGAAACCACAGGCACCCTTGAATTATATATTGCCCTTGCAACAGACTCTTCATTAAATGCCTGCAAATCCTCTTGTGAGCCTCCGCCTCTGCCTATTATTATTACATCTATATCATCTATCCTGTTCAGTTCCCAAATCCCGTTAGCAATCTCTCTTGCAGACTCAATGCCCTGCACCCTTACAGGGTAAATAAGAACACCTATATTGGCAAACCTTCTTTGAAACACCTTAAGTATATCCCTTATTGCAGCGCCTGTTGGAGATGTAACAATGCCGACCCTGTGCGGCAGCATCGGAATCTGCCTTTTTCTCTTTTCATCAAATAGTCCTTCCTTTGACAGTCTTTCTTTTAATTGTTGTAAGGCAATCTGCTGCGCACCTATACCTTTTGGCTCCAAATAATCAACAATTATCTGATATTCACCCCTGTCAGGATATACACTAACCATACCTCTGCAGATTATATGCATACCGTCCATGGGTTTAAACTTTACTAATCTGGACTGCCCTTTAAAGATAACACAGCGTAATTGTGAATAAGCATCTTTCAGCGTAAAATAGAGGTGACCCGAAACAGGGGAGCGCAGGTTTGATATCTCACCCTCAACCCAGACATAATAGAGGTTATCTTCAAGCAGTCTTTTTATTTCAAAGGTGAGTTCTGATACAGAGAATATCTTTTGCATTATATGAAATATATCAGAAGATTTTCACAAACACAAACAAAAAACCCCCTCCTGATACTGTTCAGGAGGGGGTTTGGGGATCAAAAGAAGATAAAACTACGCTCTCCTTACTTTTGATGCCTGTGGACCCTTTGGTCCCTGAGTTATTTCAAACTCAACATCGTCGCCTTCTTTCAGGGATTTAAAACCTTCCCCTGTGATAGCAGAGTAGTGGACAAACACATCTTCGCCCTCATCCTGCTGGATAAAGCCAAAACCCTTTGTGTCATTAAACCACTTTACTTTTCCCTTGGCCATCTTTTGTTACCTCCTTTCTGAAACTTCATACCTGCTAGTGATATAAAGTATTCTAAAAAAAATGCCGTGAAAGGCCATTTCACAATGCCTCACACGGCATAATTCTATTCCAAAATAATTCTATTCCAAAATAAATAACCCAAATCTAATAGTCTCACAACAAAACATCCACATCTTTCTGGCGTATGCTACCAATATAATACCATGCTGTCAAGCACTTTATTTGGGGGTAATTTTGGACAGGCAATTTTGAAAACATTGTGGATCTGGCGATGGAATTAGAACCCGCAACCTGCTGATTACGAATCAGTTGCTCTACCCCTGAGCTACATCGGCAAAGGTCTCGGTGTGAGATAAACTAACGGCTCATGAGGGTGTGGATTGAAATAGCCTGTCAACTTCCCATATCAAAATCAACCCGTATCTTGAAAAATCTTACAGTGGGCAGGTTTCTGATGTTGGTTATGCCTGTTTTGGCTGATATTTCCTTTAAACTTTTTTCAATATCCTCCACTCCCTCTGCAATGAATGTAAACCAGATGTTATATTGATGGTCTCTTTCATAATTATGTGTAATGCCCGGATAAGAATTCACTATCTTTACAAACTCCTTTATCTTTTCCTGAGGCACCTTTGCAGCGCAGAGCGAACTTGTAAAACCAAGTTTTCTTGGGTCAAATGTGGCGCCGATGCGGCGGATTATCCCTTCTTTTTTGAGATTGGCAATGCGGTCTATGGTTTCTTTTTCCGATATGCCAACCTCATTTCCAATTACCGCGTAAGGCTTTTGCGTGATGGGAAATTTAGTCTGGATAATGTTTAGGATTTTCTTATCAACTGTATCCATAAAAATCAGATGATAGACCATATACAAAAGATTTAAAGGTTTATTTTTTGTATTTAGTCTTGAGTCTTGAGTCTAGTGTCTAGCCTTTGGCTGATATGTACAGAACGGTTCTTCATCAAGATAATTTCCTGTAAATGCGAATGCCCTTGCCCTGCACCCGCCGCAGACCTTTCTGAACTCGCAGTATCCGCACCTGCCGAGATAATCATCCCACGCCCGCATCTCCTGAAATACCTTTGATGTGTCCCAGATTTTGCTGAACGGCTCTTTTCTTATATCCCCACATTCAACATCCAGAAATCCGCAGATTTGAACCTTTCCTGTATGCGATACAAATGCAAATGTCTGTCCGCCCATGCAGCCCTTGCTCATTGCGTCAAGACCATGTGTTTCGGGCTTTACGGTTATACCCTTCTTTCTTTCATGCTGTCTGAATATCCTGTAATAATGTGGAGCGCATGTGGGCTTAAACTGCAAAGGCACCTTATCCCTCATCTCATAAAACCATGTAAGTGTCTTTTCATAATCTTCTGGGGAAATCTCCTGGTCTTTTAATTCAGCGCCCCTGCCTGTCGGCACAAGGAGAAACGGATGATGCGCCTTAGCGCCAAGGCTTATAACAAGTTCCAATATCTTTGGAAGTTCGTGAAGATTGTGTTTTGTGATTGTTGTATTAACCTGAAATTCAAGCCCGACCTTTTTTGAATTTTCTATCGCCTTCATAACGCTTTCAAATGCGCCCTGGACACGACGGAAGTTATCATGGCTTTCAGCGGTTGCGCCGTCTATTGAATAACTCACCCTCTTTATGCCGACCTCTATCATCTTCTTTGCAGTCTCTTCTGTAACAAGAAAGCCGCAAGGCGCCATAACCATCCTTAACCCAAGTTTTGTGCCATGGCTGGCAATATCCCATATATCAGGTCTCATCATTGGTTCGCCGCCTGTAAGGATTATGATAAATGAAGGAAATGCCTTTGCCACATCATCAAGAAATGTCATGCACTCTTCTGTTGAAAGTTCATTCGGATAAGGACCAAACCTTGCCGCAGCCCTGCAGTGAACGCAGTCAAGATTGCATGAGCGGGTAACCTCCCATGCAATGAGTTTTGGAAGCCACTTTTTTTCTTTTGTCTTTTCTTCCATCCCCTGCTTAAAACCCGCAGGGGCAGGCCCCGACACTTCATGGGGATGACCTTTTGGTATTGTAGTTTGCATAATTAACCGCTTCCCCTATTGTAGAAACAGGGCTTCAGCCAGAAAATCCTCTGGAGACAATATCTCAATTCCTTGAAAGGCTTTGAGATTAAGCAGATGTTTATCACCGGAGATAATAAAATCTACATTGGCAGATAGCGCACATTCAAGCACTCTATTATCCGGCGGGTCGTCAACGATAATATTCACAGATTCATTTATGCTGACTATAGATGATACACTGAATACCGTTTCTATGATCTCTGCCTGCAATGTCTCGGAAAAATTAAGTTTTGGATAGGCAACAACCTTGCGGAGTTCAGCCAGCATTTCAAGACTTATAAAGTTTTTGATTTTGCCAGTAGTTGCGAGTTTGATAATCTCTCCCGGTTTGCCATACCAACCGAATGCCGATATTATGACATTTGTATCTATGACTACTTTTGTTTTCTTGCCCACTCGACAGCTTCCTCAACAACATCGGGAGTCAAGCCCTCTTTCCTGATAACCCTTCTCGTCTTTGCAGCAACGTCTTCGAAATCGGGTTTCTTAAACAACCGCTTCAGAAAAAGGGTATCTATCAATCTCTTTAAATCGGTTGGCGGCAACTGTTCCAAGGCATTCAACAATTGATAACTTTCAACCTCTATGACTGCTTTCTTCATAATTTAAAACCTCACCATGAATATATTTGTTTGCACAATTATAGCAAAACCTCTGAGATTTAACAAACTTTTCCCTCTTAATAAATATCACCTCATCATCCCGCAGACATATGTTTTTGTTATATTGATACCAGAGGTAGACGGTATCTACTCACTACTTCTTTATCCTCATCCATTGGAACTTCATGCGGATGACCTTTTGGTATTGCAGTTTGCATAATACCTATTCAAAATAAATGCCGATTTATTTGGCGCGTTTAAAAACACCTATGACACGAATTATCTTACTGTCCACTGCGCACAGGCCAGACATAGTGGCTGCCGGCCTCATAGTCTATGCTCATAACACCACCCCACATGCCAACGACCCACCCGCCTGCAGTGGCAGTATAGACGGCGCCGGCAGTAGATGACCAATAGCCGTAAGCCTGCACATTTTTAAAGCCTGTGCTGTTAAGCAGTTCATGAAATTTATTCTCAGCCCCTCTGTCTTTCGCATAACTCACAAGGGTTTTAAGTTCATCTTTCACGGGCAGTCTCCAATCGCTGTAGCCCCCATATTTTTCCATATTTAACTGTTCTACAAATTTAAAAGCCTCGCTCCGCGTCATGTCCTTGCCTGCTATATTGCCATCCCTTGTCCACATAAGTTTTGTCCGCTTATCCAGAATAGTTATATCAAATAATTCAATATTTTCTCCGCTATTTTGTTCCGCCTGCTTTCCGATAATGCCGTTTTTCAAATTCGCTGTCTCTGCGCATGAAATAAGCAAGGATAAAACAAACGACAGAGCAGCCATACAAGATATATACTTTTTCATAAACATTGCATTTATAAGAATTGACTTCATCGTCTATCGCCCTAGTATCTTTGCCGCCTCTTTAGCAAAATATGTAAGGAGCAAATCAGCGCCCGCCCTTTTTATAGAAATCAAACTCTCCATCATTGCCCTCTCCTCATCCATCCATCCGAGTTTGCCTGATGCCTTGAGCATTGCAAATTCGCCGCTTACATTATATGCGGCAACAGGATAGTTAAACTCATCTTTGATTCTTCTGATTATATCCAGATAAGGAAGCGCAGGTTTAACCATAATAATATCAGCGCCTTCTTCAATATCAAGAGCCGCCTCACGCAATGCCTCATTGCTGTTTGCCGGGTCCATTTGATAACTTCTTCTGTCCCCGAACTGAGGCGTTGATTCCGCTGCCTCCCTGAAAGGCCCGTAAAATGCGCTGGCATACTTTGCAGCATAACTCATAATCGGGATATGGCTGAAATTATTATCATCCAAAACATTTCTTATTGCAGCAACCCTGCCGTCCATCATGTCTGACGGCGCAACAATATCAGCACCTGCCTTTGCATGAGACAATGCCTCTTTTGCCAAGAGTTCAATGGTTGCGTCATTGTCAACATCATTATTTTTAATTATGCCGCAGTGCCCATGTGAAGTATATTCACACATACAAACATCTGTAATCACAACCAATTCAGGGGTCTTGTCCTTAATTGCCTTGATTGCCTGCTGGATAATCCCTTTTGGATTATATGCCTCGCTGCCAACCTTGTCTTTATGTTCAGGGATGCCGAATAAAATCACAGCAGGTATGCCGAGTTCTTTTACCTCTTTTACTTCTTTTGCAAGATTATCAATTGATATTTGATAATGCCCCGGCATGGACTTGATTGCAATCTTCTTGCCTTTGCCGAATGTAACAAATAGCGGAAGTATCAGGTCATTAACCGAGAGGGTCGTCTCCCTGACCATTCTCCGTATGGTTTCATTTCTTCTCAATCGTCTGGGACGGTATTTAGGAAAGTTCATATCACCACTCCTTGAATATGAAAAACACAGCGCCAATAATCATTGAGAACCCTACAAGATAATTCCACTTTAAGCCTTCTTTTAGGTAAATCACAGAGAATATACAAAATATGACTAGTGTAATAACCTCTTGAATTGTTTTTAGTTGCGCTGCAGAAAACTGATAATGTCCTATTCTGTTTGCAGGCACCTGAAAACAATATTCAACGAATGCAATCCCCCAACTGATTAAAATCACATTCAATAATGGCGATTCCTTAAACTTCAGATGCCCATACCATGCGATTGTCATAAATATGTTCGATATTGTCAGAAGTATTACCGTTTTCATTTAACAATCTTTACTTTGTCCCCATAGCCATCTTTTCGCTAACTACTCCAATCTCTTCATCTGTCAAATAACATGCAGGATCATGCATCCACGGGTCGTTGTAAACACGCAAAGCCCTTACCCTGAAACTTCCGCCGCAGAGTTTGAGCCATTTGCAATTTGCGCATCTTCCTTTTAAAATCGGAAGCCTGTTTTTAAGCCCTTTCATAATAGGGTCTTTTGTGTCCATCCAGATTTCACTGAAAGGCCTCTTTTTTATATTCCCGAATGTATAATCCTGCCAGAACTGGTCTGCATGGACATTGCCGAAGAAATCAATGTTGCCAATGCCAACGCCTGAAGAGTTTGCGCCGCCGCCGTTCCATTCCAAAAATTTATAAACATCTTCCGATTTTTCAGGACTCATCTCCTTTAATTTCATATAAAGATACGGTCCGTCAACATGGTTATCTACAGTGAGTATATCCTTTTTCAAACCCCTTTTATGAAAGTCCATTGTCCTCTCAAGGATTATATCAATGGCATGCCTGCTCTCCTCATGGGAAAGGTCGTCTTTTCTTATATCGCTACCTCTGCCTGCATAGACAAGATGATAAACATGCCCTCTGTATTCCTTCTTTTTCTATAAAGTCAAAGATATTGTGCAAGTCCTCATAATTTCTCCTTGTGAGCGTCAATCGTAGTCCAACCTTTTGGTCAACATCCATGCAGTTTCTGACGCCGCGAAGCGCTAGGTCAAATGCGCCTTCCATGCCTCTAAACTTGTCGTTCACCTCGCCAATGCCGTCAAATGATATGCCGACATAACTGAAGCCTGTATCCTTGATTCTCCTTGCAATCTTTGCGTCTATGAGCGTGCCGTTTGTTGAGAGTGTAAGCCGCAAGCCAAGACCCCTTGCATAATCTGCCAAATCAAATAAATCCTTTCTCATTATTGGTTCGCCGCCTGACAAGAGAAGCGCGGGTATGCCGAAGTCTGCAAGGTCTTTAATCATTGTCCTTGCCTCTTGTGTTGTGAGTTCGCCCGGATAATCCTCATTATGAGAGTCTGTGTAGCAGTGAACGCAGTTTAAGTTGCATCTCCTTGAAACGCTCCACACAACAACAGGTCTTCTCTCGCTTGCTGATTTTGGAACCTCATGCTCAATCTTTTCTGTTGCATGCGGCGCGCCGTGTCCAGCGCCTTTTTTATGCCCGTATCGGAGTGGGTCGCCTGTTGTATCAGCGCCGCAAAAAAGTTTTGTTATGTCAATCATTATGCCTTCTCCTTATTTTGAAGATACTGTCCTATCTTCTTTAAAAATTCCTCTGTATCTGCCAAGTCCCTTTTAATAATCTCATAAACCCTTTTATTATCAACCTCCCAGTATATATGAACAAGGAGATTTCTAAACCTTGCCATTTTTACCAGCCGTTGACTTAAATTTTCATCTATAATACCTACCTCTTTTAATATTTTAAAACAATCACCATAATCTTCCGGAGCCCGTGCGTACTCCTTTGCAACAATATGACTGCCAATATCTATGCAGCCCTGAATGGCGACTATCAGATTGTATTTGATGCTGCCAAGAACGGTCGGATTGTCAATAGTCTCTTTTTCTGAAAGAAGTGAGTAGCTTTCTAAATTTTTTAAAGCTGTCTTTATCTCCCCTGTGAGTGTTCCAATTTTATCAATATTGATTTTATACACCCAACATCTCCATCACGGTCTGTCTTGATGTCGGCTTGAAATCCAGATAGAAAATCCTTATATCCGCAACCTTATCAGCCATAAATTCTTCATCCCTGTATGTCAGAATCTTTCCAGCAGTCGCATGGTACTGAAACGCAAGCGGCGCATAGTTTATTACCTTGACATCAACAGGGCGTTTAACAATACTTTCCAATTTATAGGATAAATCAAATTCATAATCCATTGCCTTTTCTTTTGGAACCATGTTTTCATTAACATAAACGGCAATATCTATGTCGTGAAACGCGCCTGCCTCCAAGAAACTCCCGTGTAAAAAAGAAAACATCAATTCAGTTTTTTTGATGAGGCTGTTTTTCAAAATTGCAATTGTCTATTTTTTATCTATCGTTGTCATATTTACCCTTTTTTAAAATACCCCGCAATCGCCTCTGTCAACGTTGATTTAGAAATTCTCCTGCTTTTTTCTTCTCTTGGATTTCTTAAACTGCAAAAGAACCTCAACATCAGCCTCATCCTTTTTCCGTCCGATAGATTGTTTGTTTTTCAGCAGATTTTTAAAGGAAATAAACCATGCCTTTTCTCTGCCAAACCTCGCCGCTACTTTTGTGCCGTATGCCTTTGCAAACTCAACGTCGCTGATGGAAGAAAGTATATCAATTCTGTTGGGTTCATAGCCAAGTTGCACTGTATGGTCAGGCTTAAGAAAATCATCTTCCGTGAGATTCAGACTTTCAAATCCAAAGTCTCTAAGAACTTCCACGAGCCTTTTTACATTGCCCCTTTCCCTCTGGATAAAAAAATCTATATCGCCGGTATTTCTCGGCTGCGAATAAAATGTTACTGCATACGCACCCACGATAAGATACTTAACCTTGCGTTTGTTTAACAATCTTATAAATTCTTCGAAGTCCTTTTCTACTCTCACAATATAATGAACCTTTGTTAAAAAAACGGATATACTGCTCTCTCATAATCTGCAGTGCCGTCAGTTTTTCTTCAGGGGACTTTTTAGACCAAAACAAGACATCATTTTCTTCTACCTGCTGTTTCGTTATAATTCTGATAACATTTTTCATGGTGTGAACTCGCTTGCTTTTTAAATACTCCACAATTGCCTCTGCCAACGCAGGGATTGTGTATTTCTTCGGCATTATTGCCGTGTCTATTCCATACTCTAAAGCAGTATCCCTTGTTATAGGACCAATGCTTGCAACCTTCACATTTTTCAAAAATTCCCTTGCCTCGCCCTTTTTAAACATATTCAAAAAGTTTGTTACAGTTGAAGAGGATGTGAATGTGACAAGGGCAATCTTGCCATCCTTGAACAACCCTTTTATTTCTTCTGTCTTCCCCTTTGGCTTCACTGTCCTGTAAGATGGGACAACATCAACCTTTGCGCCTCTTTTACTTAACTCCTCTGGCAGAATTTCCCTTGCAACCTCTGCCCTTGGGATAAGTATATTTTTGCCTTTTACCTTTCCAAGCCCTTTTATTATGCCCTCTGCCCTGTATTCCTTTGGCATAAAGTCAACCCTCAAACCAAACGCCTCAATCTCCTGTTTTGTCTTTGGCCCTATGGCGCAAATCTTTATGCCTTTTAATTCCCTTATGTCCTTGCCCAGTTTTTTTAGACGCTCTACAAAATATTTTACACCATTTACGCTTGTAAATACAGCCCAATCATACTTTGACAGTTTCTTTATTGCCCTGTCAATTTGAGACCAATCTTTCGGCGGGACAATTTCTATAGTTGGAAACTCCAGGACATCTGCGCCATATTCTTTCAGCAAATCCGAGAAATCGCTTGCCTGCTCCCTTGCCCTTGTAACAACGATTTTTTTGCCGAATAAAGGCTTCTTATCAAACCATCTTAATTTATCCCTAAGTCCAACAACCCCGCCAACAACTGTGATTGCAGGCGCCTTGAGATTTGCCTGCCTTGCCTTTTCTGCAATATCTGCAATAGTGCCGATAAGGGTCTCCTGCTTTTCTGTTGTTCCCCATCTGATTAAGGCAGCGGGGGTATCAGGGCTTCTGCCGTTCTCCATAAGTTTTTTCATATTTGGCTCAAGATTTCCTATGCCCATATAAAAAACAAGGGTTCCGATGCCTGTTGAAATCTTGTCCCAATATATGCTTGACTCATCCCCCCGACAGAGACATTCGGGGGCATGCTTTGTCGGGTCTTCGTGGCCTGTTATAAATGCAACGGTTGTCGTAAAGTCCCTGTGCGTAAGAGGTATGCCTGCATATGCGGCAGCAGCGACGCCTGCAGTAACACCGGGGATAACCTCAAAGGGGATGCCTGCCTCAACAATCTCCTCTGCCTCTTCGCCGCCCCTGCCAAATATAAACGGGTCTCCGCCTTTAAGCCTTGCAATGCTTTTCCCTTTTTTTGCCTTCTCAATAATCAGTTTATTGATTTCTCCCTGCGGCAAAGTATGTTTGCCGCCCATCTTGCCGACATAGATAATCTCTGCATTCTTTTTCGCATACTCAAGAAACCTTTTGTTTGCGAGATAATCATACACCACCACATCAGCGGTCTTTATAACTTCAACTGCCTTAACCGTTATAAGTCCTTCATCACCTGGCCCTGCACCTATTAAATATACTTTGCCTTGTTTCATTGCTTTTATTTTATCCTTTTCAGATTAAATTTACAATTTATAAACAGTTAAATGTTTTTAATTTAATTTGCTTATCTATAACCTAAATCAGAGTTTGTTTGCAAGAAAAGTCTTTTTAAGGTTGGATATTGAAAATCTTTGGAGGGTTTTACGGCAATGGTAGGGATAGTTGACAACTCATTACTGAAATATTATACAGAGCGTCATAACTTTGCATACCTGCGTTGCCTGCCTGTGCGTTGCACGCAGACAGGTCGTTGCGGCGTATGCTTAAAATACGCCTCACTCCTCGCTTTCGTCGCGTCTTGGTCTGCTTTGTCCTGACGCTTAAGTATGCGGATTTATTTATGACGCTGTGTATAACAAGGGAAAAATACTTTTTCTTGCTTCGGGATAGTTTTTTCTCTTGATGGGTGCATTTTAATGGGTGTCCCCTTTTCATTTACTCACTCTCTCTTCCTCAATATCCTGAAGTCCCATGTCCGCAGTGTAAACCTCTCCTTATCAAAATACTCCAAAATCTCTATTGCTATTTTTCTTCCGCAACCAAGTATATCGCGAAACTCTGCTGCCTTGATTTTATTATTTTTCTCAATAAATTTTATAAGTTTTTCTCTTGCCATATCAAGCGTATCCTTTGAAAGATACACATCCTGCGCAATCTTAACAATCATACCCTTTTTTACAAGAATATCAAAGGTCTTTTGAAAATCCCCTCCCTTGTATTTTTGCCTTAACTCATCCATCTTTGGCGGATTAAATCCATTTGTTTTAAAAACATTCAATATGTCTTCTTCAAATGGATTTTTGCCTTGTTCAAACTTATGTTTATGCCCTTTCAAGAATATAAAACCTTTATCCCTTTCAATACTGCTGTCTAAAATCATTTCATCTAATATTTCTTTAAATATTGCTGGTAAAATCTTATAGCCTGACTCTCTTAAAAGGCTGGTCTCTTCAATGCTGATTTCATCCGGTTTTGTTTTATGGAATTCCCCAAGAAACTTGAGCAGTCTTTGTTTTAAATCTTTAACCCTGTCCGCAAGGACAAGATAATTACCAAACTGCCTTACCCCTGATTTGATAATAAGAGAGGACAAAGCCTCGTTAGTCAAATTTATCTGCATCCGCATAAAATGCCTGTCCATGCCAAAGTCTTTGCCATTCAAGAGCATGGTCATTATACCTGATAGATTATCGCCATTAAGAATCTCAAATGCTTTAGTATTTGCACTGAACGGCAGAAGCACCCTGCCGCCGCCTATTGTCTTGGGGACAGATTTCAAATCTGTCCCCAGTCTTCTTAAAATAAATCTATCGTTTCTCATCATAACCATCGGGGTTTTTAGTTTTATCTTTCCAAATATCTTATCTCCTGCTTGCCCTTCTCCTTTCGCCTCTCCTAATACCACCCTTGCCAGAGTTTCAGAGGTCAAGTGGTGCAGTTTTAAGACAGTATAATTTTTTACAGGCTTTTCCATTGAATTTAAAAACTCAAATTCCACATCTGCCTCTAATGTAGTTTTTGTCAAATCAGCGGACACAAGAAAATCACCCCTTTTGATTTCATTATGTGAAATGCCTGAAAGGTTCACTGCTGCCCGCTGTCCTGCTGTTATCTCTTCAAGGTTCCGATTGTGACTCTGCAAACCTCGTATTTTTACTTTTATTCCTTGGGGTAGCAGCAGGACTTCATCACCTTTTGTTATCCTGCCAGATGCGGCTGTGCCTGTAACAACAGCGCCAAAACCTTTAACTGCAAATGAGCGGTCTATCGGAAGCCTGAAAAAACCGCCCAAATGTCTGGGAACAATCTCCTTTGCAGTATTGTAAATCTCTTTTTTCACCTCGTCTAATCCCTCACCTGTAACAAAAGAAAATGGGATAATATGAAAATAATTAAATGAAGTTTTATTTACCAAAAATGTTAAATCTTCTTTAACTTTTTCAATCCTACTTTTATCAACCAAATCAACTTTTGTAATTACAAAGAGCCCCTTTTGAACCCGAAGCAAGCGCATGATTTCAAGATGCTCCTTTGTCTGCGGCATTATCCCATCATCAGCAGCAACAACGAACAGCACAAGGTCAAAACCGCCTGCGCCTGCAAGCATATTTTTTATAAATCTCTCATGCCCCGGCACATCAACAATCCCACACCTTCTGCCGTCAGGCAGGTCAAAATAAGCAAAGCCTAAATCAATGGAAATCCCCCGCTCCTTTTCCTCTTTAAGCCTGTCAGTGTCTATATCTGTGATCGCCTTTATGAGAGAGGTCTTGCCGTGGTCAATATGCCCTGCAGTACCGATAATGAAAGGTAGTTTAGTCATAGTTAAATGTATAAGTGATTACAGAAGGAAGGTAGTCAGATATGATAAAACAAATTTAAAAAGCCAAAGCCAGACCATAAGCCGGATCCTGTATCCTGTCCTTTCACATACCTTAAGTAGTTGAAAGGGCAGGGTGATGGTCATTCATCTAGTCCTTATGTTGCCATAAGGGTCGAGCGGCCAACCCGTTTCGTCTTCTGTTTCCAGAAAAGAGCAGGCAACTCTTATAACGAAACCTATTAGGCCTTGCTCCGGGAGGGGGTTGCCTAGCCTCCAGTGTCGCCACCAGAGCTGGTGGGCTCTTACCCCACCGTTTCACCCTTACCCACCGAGACTTCGTCTCGGAGTCATAAGTCATTAGTCATCAGTTACAAGTAAAAAAAGTACTCATTACTTTTGACTTTTGACAGATAACTCGCACCGTGAGGTGCGGGGCGGTTTGCTTTCTGTTGCCCTGTTCCCTGGGGTTACCCCGGTCGCTGTTAGCGACCTCCCTGCCCTGCGGAGTCCGGACTTTCCTCTCGGGAGGGTTTAATCTCCCCAGCGACCATCTGGTCTGCTTTGGCAGCCGTTTAACTTTTTTTTATCAATTGCCTGATTTGCTAATTCGTCTGCCTCTTTGTTCTTCTCTCTTCTAATATGTATGATACCATATGATTTAAAACCTTTCAATATATCAACAGCCTTATGATACAGCGGCTTTAAACCTTCACTTTTTATCTTATATTCCCCTTTTATCTGTTTCACTAAAAGTTCTGAATCAGCATATACACTAACCTCTTCTGCCCCTAATTCTTTTGCCGTTTCTATGGCAAGAATGAGCGACTGATATTCAGCAGAGTTGTTTGTTGCAATCCCTATAAATCTACTTATTTTTTTAATGATATTTCCACTGCCGTCTTTTATAACAGCGCCGATGCCGGATTCCCCTGGATTCCCTCTGGATGCACCGTCAATATTGATTGTCAAATGCAATGGATTATATGGCAATCTGGATTTATTTTTATCCTTACAGATAAAGTGTTCAGATGCCTCAATGAGTATATCTCTTATTGCACCTCTGGAAAGTTGGGGATTCTTTTTGATGGTTTCCGCAAAATCAAGTGTTTCGGAAAGGTCTTTTAATATTTTATACTTGAGGTTGTTGTCCATTCAAGCAGGGTTTGTAATTTTCAGACGGAATGCTTTTTTTCTTCTGTTTCAAAGTTTTCAAAATATAGGATGCGATGACAATGTGGACAGAATATCAATTCATTTGAACCTTTTCTGATCTGTATGTATAATTGCGGCGGAATGCTCATATAACAGCCATGACATGTTCCGTGCTTTACCTTTACAACAGCCATACCATTTCGTTTTTCCCTGATTGAGTCGTATTTCCTGATAAGTGAGGATGGCAGTTGTTTTGCAATAACATCTCTTTCTTCCTTCATCCTGATTAGTGCCTCATCCCATTTCTCTTCTTTCTCTAAAAATTCATTTTCCAACCCTTTAATACTGGCAAGACACTGCTCTATACCCTCCTCCTTTCCCGTCACTAAACCTCTTTTTTCATCCCGTTTTCCTCTTAATTTTATGATTTCATTTTCTTTATTTATCTTATCTCTTTTTGCTGCATTTATTTCTTTAGTTATTGCAGTAAGTTCCTTTTCGTTTTTTACTATATTCATCCTATTTTCATTCTTTTTTATCCTTTCAACTGATATGGTTATTTCGTCCTCAATGGTTCGCATAGCGCTTTCCATGTCATTCAGTTCTGTCTGAAGCGCGTCCAATTCCTGCCTTTTAACACCTATTTCCTTCTCTATCTTTTCTATCTCAAGGGGGTAATATTGTTTTCCTTCCTCTGTAGAATCTATCTCAAGGTCTATCATTTGAATCTTTTCTAATAAGTCTATTTTCCCCTGCAAATTATCTCCTTCTACTTAATAGTTGGTGGGCCCACCTGGGCTCGAACCAGGGACCGACCGGTTATGAGCCGGTGGCTCTTCCAACTGAGCTATGGGCCCTCTGACATCAAATCAATAACTCAGAGTTTGTTACTATAAAAAATTTATTAGTATAATGTCAAGTAAAACTCAAAAAAAGTGCAATATTCAAATTGACTTTTATATCTCCAGATGGTAATAAAAAATCGTTCCATCTAATGAAGCGGTCATGAATAGAAAACATGAAATAATATCAACCCTGAAATCTTACTTCCAGAATAAAGCAGATACCTATGACTTGGATATTGCATTTCTCTATGGCTCATGGGCAGTTGGGCACCCAAAAGAGGAATCAGATATTGATGTGGCGGTTTTGTTCAGTCATGAGATGAATGAGGACAAAATATTTAATGCACTCAACACCATATCTCTTGATTTGACCTTAATTCTAAAACATGAAACAAATGCGATTTATATTGACAGAGAGTTATCCAAGCCTATGCTTCATTACAATGCCGTTGTTCGCAGCACCCCTGTTTTTATAAAGGATTTTACGAGATATGTTGATATTAAACTAAAGGCGATTTCTCAGATGGAGGACTTCACCATTTTTGGATTAAAATGGCAAAGAGAGATTGTAAACAGGCGATTGGAGGCTCTTCATCATGCCGGAGTTTAGATACTCAAAAGGCAGGATATTAGAATCCCTTGCCTTTATTACAAAAGAGATGGGTGAGTTTGAGTCTGACTACGAACTCAAGACATGGCAGGAGTATTCAACAGACACAAAACTGCAGAAACTTATTGACAGAACCATAGAGAACATATTGACCGCTGTCGTAGAAGTCAGCGGGGTGATATTAACAGAGAAAGATATAGAGGCGGATAGTTATCCCGATGTTATGCGAAAGACAGGAGGCTGTTTTGGTTTTAATGAGGGAGAAAAAGAGATACTGGCAAAATTTGCTGTTCAGAGAAATAGACTTGCACACAGATACCTTAATTTCAGATGGCAGGTTGTAAAGTTTTATGTGGAAAATAGAGATATTTTAAAAAGGTTGGCAGGTTCAATTTATAAATATGAGAAGGATAAGGAGGGTTAACCTTGAACATCCACGAATATCAGGCTAAAGAGATTCTTGCAAAATATGGTGTAGCAGTGCCAAAGGGCAGTGTTGCATGGACACCTGATGAGGCTGAGGAGGCTGCAAAGTGTATCTTAAAAAATAACAAGGTGTGCGTTGTTAAGGCGCAGATACATGCTGGGGGTCGGGGAAAGGCGGGTGGGGTAAAACTTGCAAAGAGCCATCAAGAGGCAAAACAATTTGCAGAGGCACTCCTAGGCAAAAAACTTGTAACGCACCAGACAGGGGCAGAAGGCAAAGAAATAAAAAAGGTTTTGATAGAGGAAGGCTGCCAGATAGCAAGGGAACTTTATCTTGGGATGGTTGTTGACAGGGCTAAACAAAGGGTTGTTGTAATGGCATCTCAGGAGGGCGGTGTTGAGATAGAA
>JACRPW010000014.1 GCA_016223005.1 Deltaproteobacteria bacterium
ATGAATGGTTTAGGTAGCACTCCATCAATCTATCCCCTGCATCATCTCCTTCAAAGCCCATCCTCTTTCCAAGTTTTAAGACATCGTCTGAACCTTTTGTAAGGACATCATCTGCCCTGTCATGGACAATCCTGATTCTATTTTCCATTAAACGGTAAAAGTTGTAAGCATCTTTCAATGTATCACAGTCATTGCGGTTTATAATGCCTTGTCCTGAAAGTTTATCAAGCCCTTGCATGGTATTTTGAGACCGGACATTGTTTTTCAACTGAAGTATCTGGACTGCAAATTCTATATCAACTAGCCCGCCCTTGCCGGTTTTGATATTATATCTATCTGAAGTTTCTTTGGCAATCTCTAATTCCATCCTTTTTCTGATTCTTAAGAGTTCAGTTATGTCTTTGTCAATCGGTTTTCCGGCATATATGATACTGTGGAGTTTTGAGATGGTTTCATCGCCAAATCCCTTATCTCCGGCAGCAAACCTTGCCTTTATACCAGCCTGCCTTTCCCATATTTCTGCCTTTGACTCATGGTATTTTAAAAACGCCTCCTCTGTTATCACAATAGGACCTGAACTCCCTGAAGGTCTTAGCCTTGCATCAACCTTGAACACAAATCCCTCTCTTGTAATGACAGACAGCGCTGCAATAATTTTCTGGCACAGTTTAACAAAAAACTCATGGTTTGTGACTTTTTTAAGCCCATTTGTTTCACCTGCCCCGCCGTATACAAAGATTAAATCCAAATCAGAACTGTATGTAATCTCCTCTCCGCCGAGTTTGCCAAGCGCAAGGACAGCAAACCTCTTATCCGACGGCATCCCGTATCTTTTAGAGATTTCTTCCAACCCTATCTCGCAAGATTTCTCAATAGCCGCATCTGCAAGAAATGCAATCTGTCTTGATACTGTTGAAATATCAATTTCTCCGAATATATCGTTTATGCCAATCCTTAAGATTTCAGTGTTTTTAAACCTTCGCAACGCATCCAGTTTCTCTTCATAGTCCGAAACCTCATCCAGAATCAGAGAGAGTTCTTTCCTGATTTCATCCTTATTCTTATAAGGCTTATGGACATCTATGGACAAAAGGTAGTCCATAATTTCCGGATGCTCTATGAATGTATGGGACAGGAATGCGCTTGTTGGAATGAGTTTAACAAGGAGTTCCATAACCTTTTTGTTTTCTGCAAGAAGCGAGTAAAATATCCCCCTGCCTCCTATTCTGGATACAAACCTCTCAAGATGGGTTAATGCCATATCAGGGTCAGGAGATGAGGTTATCCTTGATATAAGGAACGGCAGAATCTTATTCAGGATATTCCTTGCCTTTTGCGAGATGTGGGCAAATGCAGAACCGTGCTTTAATAAACGGATATTTTCAAATGCCTTTTCAGGCTCTTTAAATCCTAATCTTTTAAGAATCTCTATGCCTTCTCCTTTTTCTATCTCATCGCTTAAGATAATGGATACATCTTTTGAAACCCCTTCTTTCAATTCCTCAGATGGTTTATAAAATAGTTTCTCATATATCTCATGGACATCTTCTGCAACACCACTGTATTTCTCCCGGAATAATTCTTCTGCCCTCGCCCCTGCCTCATCCCTAAACCCCATCATCCTTGCAAGTTTTGTGATTTCATTTGCCTTGACAGGTATCGCCTGCGTTTGTCTGCCTTCTACAATCTGGATTTTATGCTCCACATTCCTTAGAAATATGTATGACTCCCTTAATATGTTTGAATCTTCCGCTGTTATATAACCCTGCCTCTCAAGGAGTTCAATGGTTTCAAGGGTATTCTTCGCCCTTATCTCTTTATCCTTTCCTGCATTTATTATTTGCATTGCCTGAACAAAAAATTCAATCTCCCTTATGCCGCCGTAACCCAGTTTCACATCTATCGTATCAGGAGCCCGCCTCAGTAAACTTAAATCTATCTTTTCCTTCATCCCCTTTATATCTTCAATTGCAGTAAAGTCCAGATACCTCCTGTATATAAAAGGCTCAAGCATCTTTAGAAAACCTTCGCCAAGTTTCACTGAGCCTGCAACAGTCCTTGCCTTTAACATTGCAGCCCTTTCCCATGTCTGCCCCCATGACTCATAGTAGATTTCAGCGCTCCTTAAAGAATTGGCAAGGTCTCCGTTTTTGCCCTCAGGTCTTAAATTCAGGTCAACCCTGAAGACAATGCCGTCTTCTGTAACCTGTCCAATGAGTTTTGTTATGAGTTCAGACAGTTTTACAAAAAAAGCATGAAGGCTTAAATCTGATGTCTGTTGTCTGTTGTCTGATGTCTGATGTCTGGTGTCTGTTGTCTGTTGTCTGGTGTCTGGTGTCTTTACCACCTCGCCTTTATCCGATGAATATATATATATTATGTCTATATCTGAACTGAAGTTAAGTTCCCTACCCCCAAGTTTGCCCATGCCTATAACTGCAAACTCTGCCTCTTTCTCGGTCCCGTCAGTGTCAATAAACATCGGGACGCCGTAATCTCCCTTAAGTTTTTCAAGACAAAATCTGCAGGCAAGAGCAAGGCAACTGCTGGCAAGGTCTGATAATTCCTGTGTGGTTTCTTCCATTGTTGCAAGGTTCAATACATCCCTTGCCCCGATTCTTAAGTATTCCCTTCCCCTGTATTGACGCAGGATTTTTGCAATGGCTTCAAAAGAATTCCTTGCAGATGCGGGGCACAATTTATTGAGTTCTTTAGAAAAATCCTCAAACACTTTTTTTGTGGAAAGACCATTCTTTAAAAAAAGGCATTCAAGGTTTGAGGAATCTTTTACAAGGATATTTGAAAGGAAATTAGAGGCGCCTGCAATATAAATGACGGGCTGAAGGCTAAAGGTTTTTGGCTGAAGGGTAAGCGACTTTACTATCTTCTCACTATATGATGCGATAATCCTCTCAAGGTTATTTACTGCATCATCGGGTGAAGGTGATGATAAAGCATGTTCTATAATATCACGGATGTAGTCTCTTAAAGGGGTGCTGGCAAGAAGTTTTATATTATCAAGTGCCTTTTTCTCATCAGAAAATCCTGATGTCATTACTCTTCCTTTTCCTGCATGAGTTCCTTAACCTTCTTTTCAAGACTGTGCACCTTTTTCTCAAGTTTTACCACCTCTTCCCTTGTCGCAATATTTATCTTTTTAAGGGAGTCCTTTATAACCTCTGCAATCCTGTTTTCTATTGTCTTTTTCTCTTCTTCTGCCTTTGACAGAATGCTTTTTACAATTTCCTCACCTTCCTTTTTGCTAACCTCTCCCTTTGATTCCATATCCTTTATAACCTCTTTCAATTTATCTTCTGTCACGCTCATGAGCCCCAATCCTGCAAGTAAAACCCTTTTAAACACATCTGTAATCATAATCGCCCACCTCCTTTTTATACAAAACGATATAGCAAACTCTGGCATAAAAGTCCATAAAACCTTTGCCCCCAAAAATAGACATTGATTTTTACGGTTTGGTTATTTTTTGGCTGTAAAGAACAGCATTTCATGTGTTGCATAAATTTTGTTCTTTGTCCCAAATCTTTGCCTGTAAATCTCTGACATCTTTTTAAGAATTGCTGCGGCGCCCAGACTCTTTTCACTGCTATCAAACGGATTTCCTGCCCCAATGGATTTTAATGTCTTTAAAAGATTCAGCATGCCATGGTATTCCTCAAATTTTATATCTTCTGCAAAGGATATATCTTTAAAACCGCTTTCCTTAAGTTTAGAAATTATATCGTGTGCCTTTGAAAAAGTCATAAATGGCGGAAGGCCATCTTTATTCAAAATAATACTTGCATCTTCATAGCACTCCCTTAGTTCTTTCAGGGTATCATAGCCAAGTGTTGACAATGAAAATATGCCGCCCGGCTTCAATACCCTGTAGACTTCTGAAAGTGCCTTTTCTGGATAGAGCAGCCACTGATATGTAAGATTTGATACAATAAGGTCAAATTGTCTTTCTCTGTAAGGCAGCGATTCACAGTCAGCCGTAGTAAATACAATTTTGAATTTTGAATTTTGAATTTTGAATTGCAGACTTCTAATCATAGGATGTGCTATATCGCAGGCAAATATTCTGGCAGAAGAAAATGTCTTTTTAAGCGGTATGGTCAAAAAACCTGTGCCGCAGCCAATGTCAAGGATAGTTGCAAGTTGCAAGCTGCAAGCTGCAAGTTGTGGAACAAGATATTCCAGCAATTCTTCTGCAATCTTTTTTTGAAAAAATGCCTTGCTGTCATAGTCTTCTGCAGCAATGGAAAACTGTTTTTTAATCTTCTGTTTAATTCGTAAAGAATCCTTTAGAGTCATAACCTTTTTAAAAACTCCCTTACTGCCTGATTAAATAATTCTGCCCTTGACAAAAATGGTGCATGGCCTGCATCTTTAAATATTTCAAGACAAACATCTTTTATATTTTTTGCAATATACTCCCCTGCACCAACAGGACATACTGCATCTTTGCTGCCGTGTATGACAAGGGTTTTTGCCTTTATCTTTTTAATATCATCTCGCATGTCCAGATTCAACAGTGCCTCCAGGGATAAAAGAAGTGATGAGTGATGAGTGATGAGTGATGAGTGATAATGCCTTATAAACCCCTGTGCCTCTTTGTCAGCGAGTTCTTTGTCTGTAAAATTCAATGGATAAAACCTTGATAGAGTTTCTTCAGGGTCATTTTTTAAATCCCTGAGCATCCTTTTTGCCAGAGGTTTTGACTGTGACCATGGAAAATCATTCCTTTTCACAAAACATGGTGTTGCACCAACCAGAATAAGCCCTTTAAATATTTCAGGCTCTTTGACTGCTATAGACATTAAAACTGACGCACCGAGCGACCAGCTAATGCCAACCAAATCTGTGCTGTGTGCTGTGCGATGCGTGATGCGTAAAATCTTGTCAATTGCAGGTTGTAGGGAAGTTTCAGTCCAGTTGTCTTTTCCGCTGTATCCCGGCAGGTTTATAGATATAACATTATAATCTTTTGAAAATTCTCTAACCTGATTTCTCCAGACCCACGAATCTGTTGCCCAGCCGTGGATGAAAAGCAGTGTTGAGTGTTGAATGTTGAGTGTTGAGTTTGTCCTTATAGTCATTTCACCATTTCCTTGATTACCTTAAACGCATATTTCATATCATCCCACGAATGATTTGCCATCAGTGTTATACGCAGTCTGCTTGTGCCTTCAGGCACAGTCGGAGGTCTTACTGCCTGTATAAATATGCCCCTTTCAAAGAGTTTATTGCTTATTTCAACTGTCTTTTTAGCATCACCAATAAAGAGCGGAATTATATGGCTTTCTTCTGACATCATTTTTATGCCAGCCTCTTTTAGTTCTTTCCTAAAACACCAAATCCTATCCCATAGATTCTGCCTTAATTCAGGCGCTCTTTCAATTATATCAATGGCAGCAATACTTGCTGCACATACTGATGGCGGCAGGGCTGTTGTATATATAAACGGTCTTGCCTTATTTATAAGATAGTCTATAAGTTTTCTGCTGCCTGCTGCATAGGCGCCAAAAGAACCGATTGCCTTCCCCAGTGTGCCCATCTGGATTATATCTGGATTTTCTATCCCCAGATATTCCAAAGTCCCACTGCCGTTCCTGCCAAAGACACCTGTTGCATGGGCATCATCAACCATAAGCATTACACCATATTTCTCGGATAGTTCTAAAATCTCTTTTAAAGGTGCAATATCACCGTCCATACTGAATACAGCATCTGTAACGATAAGGGTTGAGTGCTGAATGTTGAATGCTGAATGTTTTTTTAAAAGACCTTCAAGGACATTTAAGTTCTTGTGCGGGTATCGTTTAAACACCGCACCGCTTAATATACACCCATCAACAATTGATGCATGGTTTAATTTATCAGAAAATATGAAATCCCCTTTGCCCGCGAGCGCTGTTATTATTCCAAGATTTGCATGATAACCTGAATTAAATAAAAGCGCAGATTCAGTGCCTTTGAATCTTGCAAGTCTTTCCTCCAGTTCCATGTGCAGATTCATGCTTCCTGATATTAGTCTTGATGCACCTGAACCAACACCATACCTTTCAATTGCTTTTATAGCAGCCTCCTTTACATCAGGATGGTCTGCAAGACCAAGATAATTATTTGAACAGAAAAGGATGCATTCTCTCCCATTGATTATTATTCTAGGCCCCTGAGAGGTTTCAATAATAGAAAGACTGCGATAAATATCTTTGTCTTTAAGTATCTTTAATTCAGTTTCTAAAAACTTCTTTTGCATTTAAGAAATCCTTAATGATATAATTCAAAACCTTATGTTTTTTATTATATTCTTATTATTGATACTAATCAATATCCCATTTGGCATGGTTCGTTCAACTGCACCCAGATTTTCAAAAAAATGGGGGCGATGCATCTACATCCCTATACTTTTAAGCATACTCATGAGAAGACTTGCTATGGTAAGCTACAAATTAATACCACTATTCCTTATTGCAACTGTTATAGGTCAGATTCTTGGACAGGGCATTAAACACAACATCATAAATAAAATGGAGAACTAAAATGAAAACACTAGTGATTGGCAGCGGCGGCAGGGAACATGCAATTGTATGGAAGGTTAGCCAAAGCAAAAGGGTTGAAAAAATCTTCTGCGCTCCCGGCAATCCCGGAATTGCCGAACTTGCAGAGTGCATAAATATAAAGGCAGATGACATAAATGCCTTAAAAGAATTTGCGCTTAAGCAAAACATTGCTCTGACAGTTGTTGGTCCTGAACAGCCTCTTACAATGGGCATTGTTGATGAGTTTGAAAAGGCAGGACTAAAGATTTTTGGGCCATCCGAAAAGGCTGCTGAAATAGAGGGGAGTAAGGCATTTTCAAAAGAATTGATGCAGAAATATAACATACCAACCGCTGCATATAAGGTTTTTGATAATGCAGATGAGGCAAAAGAGTATGCGGAAAAACACCATCCGCCTGTTGTAGTAAAGGCAGACGGTCTTGCAGCAGGCAAGGGTGTTTTTATATGCCCGACAATGGACGAGGCATTCCTTGCAATAGATATTATAATGAATCAAAAGGCATTTGGCAGCGCAGGCAATAAGGTTGTTATTGAAGAATTTCTTTCAGGCGAAGAGGCG
The DNA here is from genome assembly GCA_016223005.1 of Deltaproteobacteria bacterium. Lineage (NCBI taxonomy): Bacteria > Pseudomonadati > Myxococcota > Myxococcia > Deltaproteobacteria bacterium. Next base: position 7,126 of record JACRPW010000014.1, read on the forward strand.
TCATTCCTTGCATGGACAGACGGCGAATTTGTCCTGCCGCTTGCATCTGCACAAGACCACAAACAGGTCTTTGATAATGATGAAGGTCCGAATACAGGCGGCATGGGCGCATACTCGCCTGCGCCAATCATCACCCCTTCAATGCAAAAAAAGGTTATGGATGAAATAATGCTCCCGATAGTCAATGCAATGAAATCTGAAGGCAGAATTTTTAAAGGTGTCCTTTATGCAGGGCTTATGCTTACAAAAAAAGGGGCAAGGGTTTTGGAATTCAATGCAAGGTTTGGAGACCCTGAAACCCAGCCAATACTCATGCGTCTTAAAACCGATATTGTTGATGTATTTATGGCAGTAGTAGAAAATAGGCTGAAAGACATAAAACTTGAATGGGATAAAAGAGCAGCGGTGTGCGTTGTAATGGCATCTGAAGGCTATCCCGGAGATTATGAAAAAGGCAAGGTTATAACAGGGATTGAAGGTGTAAAGGATATGAAGGATGTATTTGTTTTTCACGCAGGGACATCCTTGAAAGATGGCAGACTTGTTACAAATGGCGGCAGGGTGCTTGGCGTAACAGCGCTTGGAACAGGCATAAAAAGGGCAATCAAGAATGCTTATACAGCGGTAGAAAATATAGATTGGGATGGGGTGCATTATAGAAGGGATATTGGTGCAAAGGCGGTGAAGACAGACTAAAAACATTAGACAATAGAGTCAAAGAGTCATAATATCAAAGAGTCAAAGTAAAAACTCTGAAACTCTGAATTTTCTACTCGTTGACTCTAATTGTAGTCTAAAGTCTATGGTCTATAGTCTGCTTTTATGCTTTGCATCTGTGCATTTTTGAGCGTGAACATATTAAAGCGTTGCGACATAATGGGCAAAAGATGTAAAATGGAACAGCATTATGAAGGCAATTGAAAGGATGACCATGTTTAAGGCAGAAGAATTCCTTTGAAGTAGAGGGGAAATATGAAGACAATAAATAAAGAGCAATTGGTTTTTGCAATAACTTTGGAAGATTTACAGTATGAGGCAAAAGAGAAACTTGGTCGTGAATTAACAGAAGCTGTAGACAGAACTTTAGAGATAGTTTAGGTTACGAACAAATAATATGAAAGAAATTATCAGTGATATAATTCTTGGTGATTGCAAAGAGGTTTTAAGAACCCTTGATGATAATTCTATTGATTTAGTCTTCACTTCACCCCCTTATGCTGACCGCAGAATACATACCTACGGCGGCATTAAACCTGAAAACTATGTTGAATGGTTCCTGCCAATTGGTGAGCAACTTTTGAGGGTTCTTAAACCTGATGGAACATTCATTTTGAATATCAAAGAAAAGGCTGAAAATGGCGAGAGGCATACCTATGTTTTGGAATTGATTTTGGCATTACGTGAACAAGGCTGGCTCTGGACAGAGGAATTTATCTGGCATAAGAAAAATTGTTATCCCGGCAAATGGCCAAATCGTTTTCGCGATGCATGGGAAAGACTTTTACAGTTCAACAAAACCCGACAATTTAAAATGTATCAGGAAGCAGTAATGGTGCCTGTTGGCGATTGGGCATCGGGTAGATTAAAGAGGTTAAGCGAAACGGATAAAATAAGGGATAATTCAAAAAGCGGGAGCGGTTTTGGTAAAAATATCTCTAATTGGATGGATAGAGATAAAGTGTACCCTACAAATGTTTTACATTTTGCAACAGTTTGTAATAACAAAAACCATAGCGCCCCATTTCCTGAAGAACTGCCCGAATGGTTTATAAAATTATTTACAAAAGAGCATGACTGGGTATTAGACCCATTTGCAGGTTCAGGCACAACTTTAAGTGTAGCAAAATTAATGCATCGTAATTCTATAGGCATAGAAATATTGCCTGAATATGTGGAGATGTCCAAGAAAAATCAAACAGAAAAAGAGTTTGTATTATTTGAGCCAAAGGTAAAGTATGAATCATCTAAATCTAAATGAAGTTTACGAATATGTTGAAAAGCATATTTCCGCCTTTCATCAAAAGAGGCTTGAATATATTACAACTACAACAGAATTAAATAAAATTCTTCAGCAGAAAAATCCTTATTTGTTCAGGGCTAAAAATATTTTGACTGCCCAAGACTTAATAAAAGGATTTTTAGATGCCTTTCTTCAATCTCAAGAAGAGACTTTATTTGGTGATTTCATTGAAGGTTTGGCAATTTTTGTATGCGATAGAGTTTTTAGTGCGAAAAAATCACAGTTAATAGGGATTGATTTGGAATTTGAAAAGAATAATTGCATCTACATTGTAGAAATAAAGGCTGGATGGAATTGGGGTAATGCAAGCCAAATCAAGCAGTTGAAAATTAACTTTGAAAATCAGTAGTGTCCGCTAAAAATTAAAAAAGCATGGCTTGTTCATCTCTTTTGTTGGATAATTGGATTTGAGAAAAGCCAATACCAACAAGGAGGAACAAGCCATGCA
>JACRPW010000015.1 GCA_016223005.1 Deltaproteobacteria bacterium
GGCAGAGGAAAAGATAAAACAGGAGATGGAAATCACAAGTCATCTCCTTGCATCTACTCTCCACGATATTGGTAAAATCGGGACTTATGAGCATCTGCTTGATAAACCCGACAAACTCACTGATGAGGAATTTGAACTTATAAAGGCGCATCCCGCAAAAGGGGCAGAGATATTAAAGCAGATAAAGGCATTGAAGGATGTAATACCTATAGTAAGAGCCCACCATGAAAACACTGATGGAACAGGGTATCCTGATGGTCTTAAAGGCAATAACATACCTCTTCTTGCAAGGATAGTCCATGTGGTAGATTCATTTGATGCTATGACAACAGATAGACCCTATAGAACATCCTTTGATAGAGGATATGCCCTTAAAGAACTCAAAAGATATGCAGGCGCCCAGTTTGACACAGAGGTTGTAAAGGCATTTTTGAAGACAGGGTGTAAGAGGTGAAGGGTATTTGCAAGTGAAGTATAATATAGATTTTATCAGTGCATAATCTGGATTTTTATGGCTAATTACCTGCAAAAATGTTAAAAAATCAGATAAAAAATCAGGTTATACACAGCGCCATAAATAAATCCGCATACTTAAGCGTCAGAACAAAGCAGACCAAGACGCGACGAAAACGAGGAGTGAGGCGTATTTTAAGCATACGCTGCAACGACCTGTCTGCGTGCAACGCACAGGCAGGCAACGCAGGTATGCAAAGTTATGACGCTCTGTATAATCCGAAAAATGCAACTGCATTTTTTAGGATAAGGAGATGACATGAGATTTGGTGTTATAGTATTTCCGGGTTCAAACTGCGACCATGACTGTTATCAGGTGCTTAAAAATGTATTTAATCAGGATGCAGATTACATCTGGCATAAGGAAACTTGTATCAAAGGATTTGACTGCATAATCCTGCCAGGGGGATTTTCTTATGGAGATTATTTAAGGACAGGTGCAATTGCAAGGTTTTCACCTGTAATGAATGAGGTCATGGAATTTGCAAACAAAGGCGGTCTTGTTGTCGGTATATGCAACGGCTTTCAAATACTAACAGAGGCAGGACTTTTGCCAGGGGTTTTGATGCGAAATAAAGAACTAAAGTTTATCTGCAAGGATGTTCATGTAAAGGTAGAAAATAATCAGACCTGTTTTACAAAGAAATATAAAAACAGCGATGTCTTAAAGATTCCGATTGCCCATGCAGATGGCAATTATTTTGCAGATGAAGATACTATCAAAAGACTTGAGGACAATAGTCAGATAGTTTTCAGATATTGCAATTCACAAGGCGAGGTAACTGATGACTCAAACCCAAACGGTTCAATCCACAACATTGCTGGCATTATAAATGAAACAGGTAATTGTCTTGGCATGATGCCCCATCCTGAAAGGGTTTGCGAATCCATATTAGGAGGCAAAGACGGAAGGGGCATATTTGAGTCATTATATATTAGTGCATTAGTATATTAGGCACTTTATACTATTATAGATATACTGCTGTCTGTTTGATGATTTTTTGATTCCAGTATCTTTTCAATTTCTGAATATTTTTTGATTTGATTGCCTTTTATGGCAGTCATAACATGGTCCCCAATGTCTTTACCTGTTACTGTTTCAACCATAACATTTACAACAGAGGCAATAAAGCCAAAGACCTTTCCATAGATAGTTCCTCCTATTATCTTTGAAACAGGAGAAATCTTGTCATTAGTTACAAAACGGTAAGCTGTGGACACAACAGGGATATGATGAAAAGGGTTTATAATATCCAGAATATCTCCAAAACTTAACTCGCCCTCTTTCTTTTCTTTGGTGTCTACTGTTTTCTTTGTATCAGAATAAATTTCATATTCAGGAGAAGATGATATATCGTCTATGATATGAATGTTCATTAGTATCTCCGCAAATATTAGACAGCAACATTTGTGCCACTTTTAAACTAGTTGAAATTAAAGGGTTTTAAATATCGGGCAGGTATTTTTTTACATTTTCACCATAAGGCATGGGAATTATTTTCCTATGAATCGGATTTTCTGGATTGTTCTCTTAATGTAAAATCTGGTAGAATTATAAATCAAATGATTGACTATCTTATCAAAAACGGCACTATAATTGATGGAGGCGGCACTCAACCCATAGAGGCTGATATTGGCATTTTCCGGGATAGGATATGCTTTATCGGAAAAGATGAGGTGTCTGCAAAAAATGTCCTGGATGCAAAAGGACTCATCATCTCTCCGGGATTTATAGATGTCCACAGCCATTCAGAGTTTACCCTCCTTGCTGACAACAGGGCAGAGGGTAAAATCTCTCAAGGGGTTACTACTGAGATAAACGGGAACTGCGGTCTTTCAGCGGCACCGCTTTACAACGAGGCATTGGAACAAAGGGAGATAGACCTTGATGAACTAAATATAAAAGAGAGATGGTCAACTTTAGGGGGGTATCTTGGCACCCTTGAAAAAAAAGGTATTGCCTTAAATTTTGCAACCCTTTGCGGTCATGGCAATATCCGCGCATCAGTAATGGGTTATAAAGATAAGAAACCTGATAATGATGAGATTATAGAGATGAAAAAACTCCTGAAAGAGGCAATACAGGATGGCGCAAAGGGCATTTCAACAGGCTTAATATATCCGCCGGGTGTTTACGCAGGGACAGAAGAATTGATAGAATTATGCTCCGAACTCCGAACTATGCCCCCGAATGTTTCTATCGGGGGTCCTAACTCCGAACTTATCGACACCTCTCACATGAGAAGCGAAGGGGATAAACTTATAGAATCGCTGGAAGAGGTCATTAGAATCGCCAAAGAAACAGGAATTAAAGTCCATATATCCCAGATAAAGACATCAGTGATGCCATACTGCCGTCATGGATGTATGAAGGTGGAAGGGATGAGGAAATAAAAAGACTCCATGACCCTGATATAAGGGCAGAACTTAAATCTATACTCTCATCAAAAGACAGTGATTATTGGAAGGGTATTTACATATCCGCTGTAACAAAGGATGAGAATAGATGGATGGAAGGGAAAAATATCTACAATATCTTACAGATGACAGGCAAATTACCTGATGATACAGTGTTAGACATTCTAATAGATGAGGGGCTGCGGGTTGGCGCTATATTCTTTTCCATGAAAGAGGAAAACCTTGAAAGATTCCTGTCTTTACCTTATACAATGCTCGGCTCTGACAGTTCAGCCCGTTCCTTTTCAGGGATTACTAGAAAAGGCAAGCCCCATCCAAGGGGCTTTGGAACATTCCCGAGGTTCATCGGGAAATATGTCCGGGATAAAGCTGTTGTGTCTCTGACTGAGGCAATAAAAAAAATAACACAACTTCCTGCCAGGACATTTGGTTTGAAGGATAGGGGCTTGCTCAAAGAAGGGTTCTATGCTGATATTGTTATATTTGACTATGAAAGGATTATTGATAAGGCAGTATTTGATGAGCCATATACGCAGGCACAAGGGGTTGAGTATGTGTTTGTTAATGGAAAACCTGCATTTAAGGAAGGTAAACATACAGGAAATTTATCAGGGATGGTAGTGAAGTGAAGCCCGTAATTGGCATAACTGCTGACATAGATAAGGAATATCTAAAAATAAAAAGGGATTATGTCCGTGCAGTTGCAGAGGCAGGCGGTCTTCCGATTATCATTGCACCTTCAGATGATGCGTGTGGTGTTGCTGATAAAATAGACGGTCTTGTATTATCAGGCGGCGGGGACATCCTTCCTAATTATTATGGAGAAAACATCTCTGTCCCTTTGGAAGTCCTTAAACCTGTAGAAAAGGAGAGGATAGATTTTGAGATAGAACTCTTTAGAGAGGCAATGAAAAGGCAAAAACCAATCCTTGCCATATGCTATGGTATGCAGCTGGTAAATGCAGCACTCGGTGGGACTCTTTATCAGGATATTAGCCCACTGGGGACAGATTTAAAATCTGTCCCCAAATTTTTAAATCATAGACAAGGACAACATATGATAAAGATTGACAATTCTTTTTATTCTACATTTCATATTCCGCAATACGCAAATACGCAATCTATCAACTCTTCCCACCATCAGGCAATTAAAAGCCTTGCTGACGGGTTGGAAATATTCGCCCTCTCAAATGATGGGATTATAGAAGGGTTCTATAAAAGGGACTATCCATTCCTTGTCTGCTGCCAGTGGCATCCTGAAAGGGATTTGTGCAAGAATGAAATTTCACCAGCATTGTTTAGGTTATTTATAGATGCAGCAAAAAGGCAAAGCATGGGTAACTTAAGATGATAACAGGGCTTGATAATATGGAAAAACACTTACCTAAAGTATTAAACGGCTCAAGGGCAGGGCTTGTAACCAATCCTGCATCTGTAAACAAAAGACTTGAACATGCGGTTGATATTGCCATCAAGTCAAAAAGATTTGAACTTAAAGCGCTCTTCGGACCCCAGCACGGAATCATGGGAGAGACGATTTGACATTCAGGATATTGGCTCACGCTATTACACATTCATCTGGACAATGGAACTCTGCATGCAGGCATGCCTTGAGATGGACAGGGCAGTTGTTGTCCTTGATAGACCAAACCCATTGGGAGGGGTGTTTACTGAAGGTCCTGTGCTTGATATTGCCTATGCCTCTTTTGTGGGACAGAGACCTTTACCTGTCAGGCATGGGATGACTGTGGGTGAAATAGGCAGTTATTTTAAAAATGAGTTTTACCCAAACCTTGACCTCCACATTATCAAGATGAAAAACTGGAAACGCAATATGTGGTTTGACATGACAGGGCTTCCATTGGTAATGCCTTCGCCGAATATGCCGACATTGGATACCGCGGCAGTATATCCCGGCATGTGCCTTCTTGAGGGGACAAATATGAGTGAAGGACGCGGCACAACAAGACCATTTGAAATATTCGGCGCCCCATTCATAGAGTCTGATATTTTGGTGAAAAGGTTAAACGGATTTAAACTTCAGGGAGTTTTTTTTAGACCCCTGTATTTTAAACCGACATTTCAGAAGCACGCAGACAAACTCTGCGGAGGCGCGCAGATACATATTACCAGTAGAGAAAGGTTTAAACCTTTTAAAACAGGGGTTGCAATCCTAAAGGCTGCTCATGATTTGTATCCCAAAGATTTTAAGTGGAAAGAGCCTCCTTATGAATATGAAACAAGAAAACTCCCGATAGACATCCTTGCAGGCACAGACAGACTGCGAAAAGGTATTGAAAATGGCAAGGACATTGAAGATATGGAAGGATGGTGGAAAGAAGAATGCCGTCGCTTCAACCGGACTGTAAGGAAGGAATACCTTATTGATGGGTAGAAGGTGTTATAACGGCAAAGATCAGCGGCGGACTATTGACCGTCCGCTGGAGTGTTTTGTTAGGCGCTGTGTCGTTTTAGTCAAGTCAAGTAAAGACCTCAATGCCTCATTTACGGCATCTGAATCTGCAAATGACCTGGCAACATCAGGCTCAAGCATTACAACATTAGCCCCTTCGGATAGAAGACGTTTGTAATACTTGCCGCGAACAGCTTTAGAATAATCAAAATCATATTCGGGACGCAATTCATCACTAATTTTCTTTTCTTTAGCCTTCATGTCGTTTCCTTTCGTGCGCGGCTGCAGTCCGCGCGCTGATTATAGGGAAAGTTGTGGGTCAGGTCAAGGGGAATATAACGCTTGCTATTCTTAACTCATTGAAATTTAAGAAGAATAATTTATGCTTGATTATTATGCCGCATGCTATGTAATATTTAAACTAATTATGGGAAATGACTTAGATATGGTCTTAATTCCTTCAAAAAATGGCAGCGTCAAATCCCCATCCATTGTAACGGGGTTTATCCTATCTGCCGGGCTTGGCGAAAGACTCCGCCCTATTACCAACCATATCCCAAAACCGCTTTTGCCGATTCTAGGCAAACCCCTGCTTGAAATTATTCTGGAAAAAATATCCTCTATTTCAGATTCCATCGGAATAAACCTGCATCACAAGAAAGAACTTATCTCTGAATATATAAATAATTCATCATTCAAGGAGCGGATAACTGTTTTTAATGAAGAGCCCATCCTCGGCACAGGCGGCGCTCTGAAAAATGCAGAGGAACTTTTATCAAGAGGCACATTCCTTGTCCATAATGCAGATATACTGTCTGATATAGATTTGGAAAGACTCATTGAATTTCATTTTTCATCAGAAAATATCGCCACACTTGCTGTCCACGATTATCCAAAGTTTAATAGTCTTATTGTGGATGAAAAGGGATATTTAAAGGATGTTGTCAAACAACCGCATTCTAAAAAACTTATGGCATTCACAGGCATTGCTGTTTACGAGCCTGAATTCTTAAACTTCCTGCCTCATGGTGTATCAAGCATTACTGATGCGTGGCTCAGGGCTGTCCATAAAGGGTGCAAGATAGGCACAGTGGATGTAAGCGGCTCATACTGGACAGACATAGGCACACCTTCTGCGTATGCTGCCGCGATAGTTAATGCGCTGCGGGATTCAGGAGAGACAATCTATATTCATCCCGATTCAGATGTGAGTGAAGATACAGAATTGGACGGATATGTTGTAATTGAAAAAGGGTGCAGATTGTCGGGTATTAAATTGCTTCAGAATTGCATCATACTGGGGGCGGATTTGAAATCTATCCCCATAGATTTAGACGAACCTTTTCTAATAGGTGTCGGCGGCTCGGACAGGAAATACTACAGAAGAAAAACAGGCAAACAAACAGAGATTTTTGTAAGATATACAGAGAATGACCCTGACTTTTACAGGCATATAGAATATACGAAATTTTTTAGAAGGCATAATATCCCTGTCCCTATACTCATTGATGTTGACTTTGAAAACCGGACAGCGGTCTTTGAAGACCTCGGCGACCTTTCCCTCTACAGTTGGTTCAAGTGCAAAAGAAAAGAGGAACAGATAGAGGAAATCTATAAAGGGGTTCTTGACATCCTGCTGGAACTCTATACAACCGCAGCATCTCATGCAAATGAATGTCCCATGCTTAAAGAAATGGTATTTGATTATAAGCATGCAAGATGGGAAACAGATTATTTTACGGAACAATTTGTAAAAAGTATTAAAGGTATGGATATTAAAGATGCGGCTGGATTAAAAGACGAATTTCACAAACTGGCAAAAAAGATCGACTCTTTCACAAAGACCATAATCCACAGGGATTTTCAATCCCAAAACATAATGCTCACAAAAGGCATGCCCAGACTTATAGACTATCAGGGGTCACGGCTCGGACCGCCTGCCTATGATGCAGCATCTATATTATATGACCCTTATTTTAGACTGAAAGACAAAACTAGAGAAACACTTTTGGATTACTATATTCAGCAGATGAAGAAAAAATCTGGCGAGAAGTTTAAGGAAACAGACTTCATTGAATCCCTCACAACCTGCCGTATCCAAAGGCACATGCAGGCATTAGGCGCCTACGGCTTTCTTTCAAATATAAAGGGCAAAAGATATTTTCTAAAGCACATACCCGAAGGTCTAAACTTATTGAAGGAAGACTTAATGCCTGTAAGAACAGAATACCCTGCCTTGTATGAACTGGTTATGAGGCTTTAATCCAGACTAGTGCTAAAAATTGACGCAATTTCTGTTGATGGCAATTTTCCCCTTGACAGTATTCTCAAATAGGTGTAAATTCTGTCAAAAGTATCAAAACTGTCAATAATGTAAAAAAGATGTTTAGAGAAATGGTATGTTCATATATCTAACAACAGGTAAAGTTGCAGACCATCTCCATGTTACTGTCAATACTGTAAAACGATGGATACTGGAAGGAAAACTCAGGGCAATTATAACCCCCGGCGGACATTACAGAATCAGGGAAGATGAATTCCAAAACTTTATACAAAAATATGCGCCACATTCAAACCCAAAGAAAATTCTTATAATAGATGATAACCATGCCCAATTAACACTCCTTGCGGACACCCTTTCTTCAGCAGGAAAAGACTATATAGTAGAGTCAGCCTCTGACGGGTATGAGGCACTTATAAAAATCGGTGAGTTCAAACCTGACCTGCTCCTCCTTGATATTATGATGCCAAAAATGGATGGCATTCAAGTCATAAAAAAATTAAGAGGCGGAAACACGACAAAAAATATTAAGGTTATTGTGATTACAGCATATCCTGAAAAACTTGCAAAAATCAAAAACAATATACAGGATTTCTTTACCAAACCAGTTGATATAGATATTCTTAAAAAAAGGGTGATTGAACTTCTTGGTGAAACCCTCACTATTTGGGGGGGGGGGGGGTAAGGAACTTTGGTTACAATAATGCCGCAGAGAATACTTGCAGTAGATGATATGCCTCAAATCACCATATTATTAAAGGATGCCTTGTCCATTGCAGGATATGAAGTGGATACCGCGGCAAATGGCTGCGAGGCATTAAAGATGGTTAAAGATGCTATATACGACCTTATTATTATGGATATGCGCATGCCTGAGATAGGCGGCAAGGACCTCTACAAAAATCTCATAAACCTATTCCCTGACCTCACAGGAAGGATTATCTTTTCTACAGGAGATACAGACAGTGGAGAGACTGCCCGATTTCTTAAAGATACAGGATGTCCATATCTTCTTAAGCCTTTTACCATAAAGGGATTGATAGAAACCGTAAATAGTGTGCTGAAAGGAAATCAAAATGTCCCTGCTACAAAAGATGTGGAATTTAAAGATCAAGGATAAACTCTTCCTCACCTTTGCTGGAGGGGTTGCCCTTTACCTCTTCCTTGCGTCAGCAAGTTATTATTTTATAGACAGGATAAGGGATTACGGAGACACTGTCTATAATACTCATCTGAATATTTCCCAGTCTGTTTATGAACTAAAGTCCAACCTTTATGCAGTAAGAAACAGCCTTACCACCATGCTTTTGGAAGAAGACAAAACCCAGATGTCTATTCATCATAAAAAGATAAACGAGTTTACAAAATCTATAGATTTGGACATTGCTAAACTGTTTAAACAACCTGCTATGGATAATGAGGCAAGGACTATGCTTTCAGAACTCAAAACCGTATGGGAGGCATTCAGGGATACAAGAGACAAAGAACTTATACCCCACATCCTTGCAGGCAGACATAAAGAGGCAAAGGCGATTACCTACGGCATTCAGATGCAAAGGTTTGACAGGTTTACATCCCTTGCTGAAGAGATTGTTCGGCATGAAAATCAAGTTGTTTATACAGCAAAGATACATGTAGGAGAGAGAATAAAGATATATTATTATTTTCTATTTATCATTGTAATTACAGGTGCATTAGCCGGTCTTCTTGCCACCATTCTCATATCCCGCGAGATTGGCGGCAGGCTTGCAAGTGTTCTGGGTGTAGCAAAATCAATGGCAGAAGGAGACCTTACTGGAAGGGTTACTGTTGACAGAAAAGACGAAATCGGCATACTTGCAGAGGAGTTCAATGTAATGGCTGACCACCTGCAGGCATCATACAACAGCCTTGAGCAAAAGGTCTTAGCGCGGACAAAATCTTTAAGAATTGCCAATGAGGAACTTGAAAGGAGGAGGATTGAACTTGAGTTTATGAATGAGGAGATCAGAAAGGCAAGCGAGTTAAAGAGCAGATTTCTTGCAACTGTTTCCCATGAACTCAGGACGCCCCTTAACTCAGTCATAGGGTTTACAGAACTCCTCAAAGGTCAGGCATTTGGTCCAATGAATGAAAAACAACTGGAATATACAAGGTATATAAATACCAGCGGTAAGCACCTTCTGCAGCTTATAAACAATATCCTTGATATATCCAAGATAGAGGCAGGGAAGATGGACCTCATGCTGGATGAATTTCCATTCAATGCACTTATTGATGATGTTGTAAGTATTGTAAAACCACTGGCAGATGCAAGGGGTATTACAGTGGGCATAGATATTGAGGACATAGGCAGTATAAAGGCAGACAAAGGAAAATTAAAACAGATAGTTCTAAACCTCTTGAGTAATGCCATTAAATTTAACCGTGAAAACGGGCAAATAGATATAAAGTCTTATCTTAAGGATGGGGAACTGTATACCTCTGTAAAGGATACAGGTGTTGGCATAAAAAGCGAGGATATGGACAGAATCTGGCATGAGTTTGAGCAGATTGATGGCTCTATGACAAGGCAGTTTGAAGGCACGGGGCTTGGACTTGCTGTAACAAAAAAACTTGTAGAACTCCATAAAGGAAGGATATGGGTAACAAGTGAATATGGCAAGGGAACAATATTTACCTTTGTTATACCTGCTGCTGAAAAAACAATCTCTGTCCCTGTATCAGAGGCCGGTCCTGTTGAGGCCAGTGTATTGACAGATGAACTCCCTACCATACTGGTGGTTGAGGATAACCATGAACTTAGAAAACTCATAACCGCGCATCTGAACGAGGCAGGTTATAATGTGGTTGGCGCAGCAGATGGAGATGAGGCATTAAGGATGGCAAAGACATTAAAGCCATTTGCCATAACACTTGACATCATGCTGCCTGTAAAAGACGGCTGGGAGGTTATAAAGGAAATCAAAGGCAGTGCTGATACAAGGGATATACCTGTAATCATTGTCTCTGCCCTTGAAGACATGAAAAAGGGTTTTAGTTTTGGCGCCTGCGATTACCTTACAAAACCTGTAGAAAAAGGAACTTTAATCGGGGCGCTTAGAAAACTTAATTTCACTACAAGGGTTAAAAGGGGGTCATACACTATCCTTGTTGTGGACGATGACCCAAAGGCAGTAGAACTCATGACAGGGATACTGACCACCGAGGGCTTTGGTGTGCTCAAGGCATTTGGCGGTGAAGAGGGCATTAAATTTGCAGTGGAAAGAGAGCCCGACCTTATAATACTTGATTTGATGATGCCGGACATAAGCGGATTTGAGGTATTGGAAAATTTGAGAACCCATTCTTATACAAAGGATATACCTGTTATAATCTATACTGCAAAGGACTTAACCCGTGAAGACAGGATTAAACTTGACAATGATGTCTCCAAGATAATAACAAAGGAGTTCTCTATAGAATATATACTAAATGAGGTAAGAAAGGTTGAGATGCTCTACCCTGCAAGGGCAAAGATGGTTGACCCCCTTACCAATACCTTTAACAGACGGTATTTCAAAAGGAGGCTCGCACATGAAATCGCAAGGGGTGAAAGATATGGACATACATTCTCTATTGCCATGATGTCCATTGATAACCTTGCTCAATACGAAAAAAGGTTTGGCCCTGTAATGGCAGATGATGCAGTAAAAAAACTTGCAAACTCTATCAGAGAATGTGTCAGGAGATCAGACTGTCTTATAAGGTATAATGACATTATATTTCTTCTCCTCCTGCCGCAGACCTCTATATCAGCGGCAAATATTGTTGGTGAAAAGGTAAGATTTATGATAGAAAGATGCCGTGCAGCGGATAATATAAAATTTACTACAAGTATCGGTTTGGTTGCATTTCCTAAGGATGGAAGAGAAGAAAAAGAATTGATAGACAGCGCTATCGCAAAGATGGAAGAGGCAGTTAAAGGGGGCGGCAATCGGATCGCTAGAGGAGAAGATTATTAATAATGTCAAAGATACTTATTGTAGAAGATAATTTAATGAACATGGTCTTGGTAAAGGATATCCTTACCATTAACGGCTTTACTGTCCTAGAGGCAGCTACAGGCAATGAGGCAATAGAAAAGGCAGGGTCAGAGAACCCTGACCTGATACTTATGGATATAAACCTTCCAGAGATGGACGGCATAACTGCCATGAGAGAGATAAAGGCAAATATTAAAACCAGTAAGATACCTGTTCTGGCGCTAACAGCCTCTGTCATGATAGAGGACAGGGAAAGGATAATGTCTGCCGGGTTTGACGGCTTTATACCAAAACCTGTTGATATAGAAGAGTTGATAATGCTTGTAAAAAAATATCTGTCCAGATGAATAACAACGGCTCTATCTATATTATAGGCATTGGTTCTGGTAGTATTGAACATCTAACCTTCAAGGCTAAAGAAACCATTTTAGCCTGCGATGTTATTGTAGGCTATAAGACATATATTGACCTAATCTCTGATGTAATAAAGGGAAAAGAGATATTCTCTACAGGCATGACTCATGAAAAGGAGAGATGCCAAAAGGCTATTGAATTTGCAGTAAGCGGCAAAAAAGTTGCAGTTATTTCAAGCGGGGATGCAGGCATTTATGGGATGGCAGGGCTGGTTCTTGAACTTAAGTCCCACATCCCACACCCCGCATCACACATCCCAGTTTCTATCATTCCCGGTGTCCCTGCATTTTGCGCTGCAGGGGCATTACTCGGCGCACCCCTTATGAATGACTTTGCCTCTATTTCCATTAGCGATATACTTACACCATGGGATACTATCAAAAAGAGGGTTGGGGCTGCTGCCAGGGGAGACTTTGTAATTGTCCTATACAACCCAAAAAGCAAAAAAAGGGTGTCTCAACTTGATGAGGCAATAAATATCATATCAAACTTTAGAAAGGATGAAACCCCTGTTGGTATTGTCAGAGATGCAACAAGAAAAGACGAGGAGATCAGGATAACCACATTAAAAGATACTTCACTGCATTATGATTTCATAGATATGACGACAATCCTCATTATAGGAAACTCTACAACATTTTTATCAGATGGCAGAATGATAACACCGAGGGGATATGCTATTCAGCCCAGTAGTAAGGGTCCCACTTGTTAGAAAGGAATCTTGACATTGCCTCAAACCTTTCATCAAAGGAATGAAGTGAATCTTTTTTTACCATCTTTGCAAGGAGTTTGACAGAGGCAAATGGATTGAAGCCTGCCTTTTCTGCATAAAGCATTCCGCTGATATCAGCCTGTATCTCGTGTCTTACCTGTTCAGGCAGGTTATGTCCGCCTATAATCTGAAATATTGTTTCCTGATTATTGCCGTGTATTGTATGGGCAATTTCATGACCTATTAAAAACGCAAGTTCATCATTTGTCTTTACAATATCCAGAATACCTTTTGTCAGGACAACAGTCCCATCGGGATATACATACGCCTCAGGGGTCTTGTCATCTATAATAATAACCTTTATATCAAATCCAACGATTTTGGAAAGTTGTTTGGCAACTACATTTGCCCTTTCTTTACTGCTTGCAAGGGCATGGTTTGCAGCATTAGAACCTGCAAAACTATTTCCTTCGCAAACAAAAACTATTGCTAATATAATTAAAAATATGGTTAATCTTAATCTCGTCATACAAACCCCTGCCTTTTATATCGGCAGATTTTTATAACTTCTTAAATAGATTATCATGAATACACGAAGAAAGCAATACCCAAAGGCGCTAATGATACAGGGCACATCCTCTCATGTGGGCAAGAGTATCCTTACCGCAGCCATCTTAAGGATTATGCGAAGTGATGGAATAAAGGCTGCACCTTTTAAGGCACAGAATATGGCTTTAAATTCATTTGTTACAAAGGATGGCGGAGAAATCGGCAGGGCACAAGTCTTACAGGCAGAGGCAGCAGGGATACTGCCAACTGTTGATATGAACCCAATCCTTTTGAAACCCACATCAGACATGAAGGCACAGGTGATTATACATGGAAAGGTTTACAGAAACATGGGCGCTAAAGAATATCACAAATTCAAGAAAGAGGCTGTAAGGTATGTTATGGAAAGTTACAGGAAATTGGCGGATAAATATGATGTTATTGTCATTGAGGGCGCAGGGTCTCCTGCTGAAATAAACCTAAAGGAAAATGATATTGCAAACATGGGGCTTGCAAAGATGATTGATGCGCCTGTAATTATCGTTGGCGATATAGACAGGGGCGGTGTATTCGCCTCTATTGTTGGGACAATGGCACTCTTAAACCCTTCTGAAAGAAAGAGGGTTAAAGGGTTTATCATAAACAAATTCAGGGGGGCAATAGGACTGCTTAAACCAGGGCTGGATTTTTTGGAAAAGAGAACACGACTCCCTGTTCTTGGTGTTGTTCCGTATATAAATGATATTGCGCTGCCTGATGAGGATGGAGTGGCATTAGAAAGGAGTCAGGAGTCAGGAGTCAGGAGTCAGGAGAAAATAAAAATTGCCGTAATTAAACTCCCCCGTATTTCCAATTTCACAGACCTTGATGCGTTCAGGTTTGAACCTGATGTTGATGTAAGATATATCACAAACTCTGAAGAATTGAATAATGCAGACCTTGTTATAATCCCTGGCAGCAAGAATACCATTGAAGACCTGAAGTGGCTGTGGGATAGGGGCATTGCGGGAAGGGTAAATAAGTTTGCGGAAAATGGCGGCAGAGTCATTGGCATCTGCGGTGGTTTTCAGATGCTTGGTAAATATGTAAAAGACACTTATGGCGCTGAATCAAATATAAAGGAAATGAAAGGACTTGGACTCATTGATGCAGAAACAATCATTGAAAGGGAAAAAAACACCTATCAGGTAGAGGCAAAGATACAGTCAGGAGTCAGGAGTCAGGGGTTAAGAGTTAAGGGTTATGAGATACACATGGGAGAGACCACAGGCAATGTTCAGCCATTTTCAATAATAACAAATAGAAATGGCAGCACAGTGAAAATACAAGATGGCGCTGTATCCAGTAATGGCAGGGTTTTTGGCACATATATCCACGGTGTATTTGATAATGATGAATTCAGGGCTGATTTTTTAAATGAGATAAGAAATGAAAGGGGATTCATCATGCAAAAATTTGTCTTATTTGATAAGAAAAAAAGAGAAAACATAGATAAACTTGCAGAAGCGGTTAAAAACAGTCTTGATATGAAAAAACTATATGCTGTTATTGGGCTGAACAGAAGATAAAAAGAAATTATTTAACGGTTTATTTTGACAACAACCACCTGATTTGCTATCCTTCTGCTAAATGTATGACCTTATAATCATAGGCGGCGGGCCTGCTGGTTTAACTGCTGGGATTTATGCAAAGAGGGCTAAATTAAATACTGTCCTTGTAGAAAAGGGTGCTGTAGGCGGACAAATCGCTGTTACAGATGTAATTGAAAATTATCCCGGGTTTCCATCCATAAGCGGCTGGGCGCTCATGGAAAGGTTTGAACAACATGCAAGGGGCTTTGGACTTGAGGTTAAACAAACGGAGGTTTTAAGTATTAAAGATAAAGGGGCTTGTAAAATTCTGAAGACTTCAGAATATGATATGGAAACAAAGGCAGTTATCATTGCAACAGGTGCAAAACCAAGATACATGGGTGTACCGGGTGAAAAGGAGTTTATCGGCAAGGGGGTTTCATACTGTGCTACTTGCGATGGTCCGTTTTTTAAGGGGCAAGATGTTCTGGTTATCGGAGGAGGAGATACTGCTGTAAAAGAGGCAGTCTATCTTTCAAAAATCGCAAAAAAGGTCTATATTGCCCACAGGAGAGACCAACTAAGGGCAGAAAAGATTATTCAGGAAAAGGCGATTTCAACACCAAATATAGAAGTCTTGTGGAGTCATATTATTCAGGAGATTAAAGGTGGTTCCGGGGTTGAAAAGGTTGTGGTAAAAAATCTTAAAGATAACAGCATAAAGGAGATAGACGTTCAGGGTGTCTTTGTGTTTATCGGTCTAAATCCAAATACAGATTTTGTATCTGTAGAAAAAGATAATAACGGCTATATCATAACAAACGAGAATATGGAAACTTCTGTAAAAGGCATCTTTGCAGCAGGTGACTGCAGGGTAACACCGTTAAGACAGGTGTCAACAGCAGTTGGTGATGGGGCAATATCCGCATTTATAGCAGAAAGGTATATAGAAGAAAACTGAAGCGTCAGAAGATATTTGTCTGATTAATCTGTCAAATCCTTTATGCATCACTCCAATTTTGTCCATCTGCATATCCATACACAATACAGCCTTCTGGATGGCGCTATCAGGCTGGATGACCTCTTTGCAAAGGCAAAACAGTATAGGATGCCTGCCCTTGCGATGACAGACCACGGCAATATCTTTGGTGCTGTAGAGTTCTATATAAAGGCACAAAAGGCAGGAATAAAACCTATAATCGGCTGTGAGGTTTATGTTGCCACTAATTCAAGACTTGATAAGTCTGCCTCAAACTCTGGAAATGGCGGAAAGGATGCCTCCTATCACTTAATCCTCTTGATTAAAAATGCCGTAGGCTACAAAAACCTGTGTAAAATGCTCACACTGGCACACCTTGAAGGTTTTTATTATAGACCGCGCATAGACAAGGAATTACTAAAAATACACAATGAGGGGCTAATTGCCCTATCCTCTTGTCTGCACGGCGAGATACCATACCTTATAGGCATTGGTAATATTGACAAGGCAATTAAAGTATCTCAGGAGTTCAAAGAGATATTCGCAAACAACAGATTTTATCTTGAACTTCAGAACAATAAGATTCTCAAGCAGGATGATGTAAATAAAGGCATCCTTGAAATAAGTGGTAAACTTAATATCCCTGTAGTTGCAACAAACGACTGCCATTACCTCAAAAAAGAGGACGCCTATGCACACGAAATACTCCTCTGCATTCAGACAGGCAAGACAATAAACTCCAAAGACAGAATGAGATTTAATACAGATGACCTATACTTTAAATCCCCTGAAGAGATGATAGATTCATTTAAAGACATCCCTGATGCAATAAAAAACACCGTAGAGATTGCTGAGCGGTGCAATCTTGAACTTAAACTAGGGGAGCATCATCTCCCCCATTTCCCTGTGCCTGAAGGCGATACACTTGATAGTTTTGCGGAAAAGGAGGCATGGAAAGGGCTTGAGCAAAGACTTAAGGTAATGGCAGGCAGCGGAGAAGATGTGGAGTCCAGAAAATGGGAGTATTACGAAAGGCTGGAGAAAGAACTGAAGACAATAAAAGGCATGGGGTTTGCAGGTTATTTTTTGATTGTTGCTGATTTTATAAACTATGCAAGGCAAAGACATATCCCGGTTGGACCTGGCAGGGGTTCATCTGCCGGGAGTCTTGCTGCATACTGCCTTAAGATTACAAACCTTGACCCGATAAAGAACAATCTCCTCTTTGAAAGGTTTCTGAACCCTGACAGGATTAGTTTGCCTGATATAGATGTGGATTTGTGTTATGAGGGAAGGGATGAGGTCATACAGTATGTAACAAGAAAATACGGACAGGAGAATGTCTCACAAATCATAACATTCGGACAGATGAAGGCAAAGGCAGTCATCAGGGATGTTGGAAGGGCAATGGATATACCATACAATGAGGCAGATAAAATCGCAAAACTTATTCCAAATGTTTTAGACATTACCCTGGATGAATCTATTAAACAAGAGCCGAGATTAAAAGAACTCATAACAAAGGATAAACAGGTCAGAGAACTTTTTGAAATCGCAAATGTGCTTGAAGGACTCCCCCGTCATGCCTCAACCCATGCAGCAGGCATTGTCATAGCAAACAGACCGATTATTGAATACATGCCTTTATACAAGAGTCAGAAGGAAGAGGTTATTACAACCCAGTTTGACATGGACGGCGTCACAAAGATGGGGCTTGTAAAATTTGACCTTCTAGGTTTAAAGACACTGACCGTTATAGATAGGACAATAAAACTGGTAAAGAAGAACAAGGGGATTGATATTGATATGGACAGCCTCCCCATGAACGACTTGGCATCATACAAACTCATTGCATCAGGCAGGACAGACGGTATATTTCAGATGGAAGGTTCAGGGATAAAGGATGTGCTTGTTAAATTCAAACCCGAAACATTTGAAGATATTACAGCAGTTATTGCCATTTATAGACCAGGCCCTTTACAGAGTGGTATGGTGGATGATTTTATCAAAAGAAAACACGGTAAGATTTCTATCCGCTATGAGCATCCACTTTTAAAAGATGCCCTTGAAAATACCTACGGTGTCATGGTCTATCAGGAACAGGTAATGCAGATTGCAAAGACCCTAGCCGGTTTTAGCCCTGGTGATGCAGATGTCTTAAGAAAGGCAATGGGCAAGAAACTCCCTGAAGATATGGTTCTTCAAAGGGAGAAATTTATTGAAGGTGCAAAAAAGAATAAGATACCTCAAAAGACAGCAGAAAAGATATTTGATTTGATGGCGAACTTTGCAGGTTACGGCTTTAATAAATCCCACAGCGCTGTCTATGCCCTTATTGCCTACCAGACCGCATATCTGAAGGCACATTGGCCTACCGAGTTTATGGCGGCGCTTCTGACATCTGATATGGGAAATACTGAGAAGGTTATTAAATATATTGCGCAGTGCAAAACCATGGGCATAGAAATCCTGCCCCCTGATATAAATGAAAGTTCAATGGATTTTACTGTTACAAATAAAGGCATACGGTTTGGTCTTGCTGCTGTTAAAAATGTCGGATCCGCTGCAATAGAGGTAATTATAAATACAAGGGAAAAGGATGGAAGATTCGCATCCATCTTTGATTTCTTAAACAGGGTTGATATGAGAAAGGTCAACAAGAGGGTTATTGAAAGCCTTGTAAAATGTGGTGCATTTGATTTTAGCAGTGCAAAGAGGTCTGTCCTAATAAAAAACATTGACACTATCATGGGCACATCACAGACCATGCAGGCAGATAGGCAGAGCGGTCAGGTAAGTATGTTTGCATTCAGCCACGAGCCCTCTGTCATGAGCCTTCCTGAAGGCGAAGAGTGGCATGAAAATGAACTCCTTGCCCATGAAAAAGAGGCAGTTGGTTTTTATATAACAGGACACCCCCTTGCAAGATTTGATGAAGAAATCAGGTTATATACAAATGCAGACACAGAGACCGTTACAGGGAAAGGGGATGGTGATGGTGTAAGGATGGGTGGTGTTGTAATATCAAAGAATGAGAAGATAACCAAGAAAGGCGACAGGATGGCATTTGTTGTCCTAGAGGACTTAAAGGGCTTTATAGAGGTTACAGTATTTGCCGATTTATATAAAAAGGCAAATCCATATTTTGCAAGTGATATTCCAATACTTGTAAAAGGCAGGATTGATAGGACAGAGGAAAAGGTCAAACTTGTAGCAGAGGAGATTTACCCGATTGAGGAGGCAAGGATAAGACTAACAAAGGCAGTTCATCTTGTAATTAAAACACTTGGTATAGATAATAGTCAGATGGCTGATTTAAAGGCGCTCATTAAAAGATATTCAGGTAACTGTCCTGTATTCTGCCACTTTAAGTATCCTGACAGCAGGGAGACTGTCCTTGCACTTCCTGATGATTTAAAGGTTGCACCGACAAAGGAGATGATGAAAGATATAAGAAACCTTGTGGGTGAAGATGGGATGTATTTGAATTAGTCTGTATATATTTTTAGGGTGAGAAGATATGCATGGAGACATCTCCATTAAAAAAATAACACCGTATCTGTGGGAGATGCCAAAAAGCGGGGATATGCTTGTCCCGGGCAGGATTTATGGTGATGAAGAAACCATCCAGCACCTCCTGAAGGATGCTGATGGACAAAAGGGCAGCGGTTTTACCCCTGCTGTCCGGCAGGTGGTAAATGTGGCATGCCTCCCGGGTATTCAAAAGGCATCTCTTGCAATGGCGGATATTCATCCCGGTTATGGTTTTGCAATAGGCGGTGTCGGCGCATTTGATTTAGAAACAGGTGTTATAAGTGTCGCAGGTGTTGGTTTTGATATAAACTGCGGTGTCCGGGTTTTGAAGACACCGCTTACAAAGGAAGATGTGGAGGCAAAAAAAACTGAACTGGCAAACCAGTTATTCAGGGATGTGCCGGCAGGCGTAGGTTCAACAGGAGATATAAAACTTTCCATACAGGAGATAGATGAGATTCTGGCAAAGGGCGCCTTGTTTGCAGTAGAAAAGGGATACGGCTTTCCAGAGGACATTGATTATATAGAAGAAAACGGAAGGGTAGCAGATGCAAGACCTGAAAATGTAAGTTTTAAGGCAAAGGAGAGGCAGTTTAAGCAGGTCGGCACACTCGGTTCAGGCAATCATTATCTGGAGGTTCAATGGGTTGAGGAGATTTATGATGAAAAGGCAGCAGAGGCTTACGGCATCCATAAAAATCAGATTTTGATTGCAATACACTGTGGGAGCCGTGCGCTTGGGCATCAAATCGGAACTGATTACCTCAAGACACTGGACGCAGCCAGCAGAAAATATAATATTCCGATAAGGGAAAGGGAACTCGTGTGCGCACCATTTAAAAGCGATGAAGGGCAGAGATATTGGACTGCTGTCAACTGCGGGATAAACTGCGCATTTGCAAACAGGCAGGCAATAAGTCATCTGACAAGGAAGGGTGTAAGCCGTGTCTTTGGGATAGATATGAGGGATATAAAACTTCTGTATGATGTGGGGCATAATACTGTTAAGGTTGAGAGCCATGAAATAGATGGTGTTAAGAAAAAACTCCTCATCCACAGGAAAGGGGCTACAAGGGCATTTGGTCCGGGCAGGGAAGAAGTGCCAAAGGCATACAGAGATGTTGGTCAGCCGCTCCTTGTCGGCGGGACAATGGGCACAGCATCTTACATATTGAGAGGAACAGAAAAAGGTATGGAAGACTGCTTTGGCAGCGCTGTGCATGGCGCTGGAAGGGCAATGTCAAGGGAGCAGGCAAAGAGGAGATGGCGCGGTGATGAACTAATAAGGGAACTCGGAGAAAAAGGAATCATAATAAAAACAAGAAGCAAGCCCGGGGCTGCAGAAGAGGCGCCGGGCGCATATAAAGATGTTGACAAGGTCGTAGAGATTATGCACATGGCAGGGGTCAATAAAAAGGTGGCAAAGGTCAGACCAATGGTGTGCGTGAAAGGATAGTAGGGGTTGACATAAAGACTGTATCTGATATTATCCAGTTGATGAAAATAATTGCCATAATCCCTGCAAGATTTGCGTCAACAAGGCTTGAAGGCAAGGCGCTCCTTAATATTGCAGGCAAACCAATGCTCCAGCATGTTTATGAAAGGACAAAAAAGGCAAGTCTTGTCCATGATGTGATTGTAGCAACAGATGACAAAAGGATTTTTGATGCAGTCAGAGGTTTTAACGGTAAGGCTGTTATGACATCTACTAACCACAGGACAGGGACAGACAGAATAGCAGAGGCTGCAAATAATATAGATGCGGATATAATCGTTAATGTTCAGGGGGATGAGCCGTTGATTGAGCCAGATATGATAGATGAGGCGATAAGACCAATGCTTGATGACCCTGCGATTCTGATTTCAACATTAAAGACAAGGATTGACGATAAGAACGAGGCTTTAGACCCGAATGTTGTAAAGGTTGTAACGGATAAAAACGGCTTTGCGCTTTATTTCTCGAGATTGCCGATACCGTATGTGAGAAGCAGGGGTCAGGGGTCAGGGGTCAGGGGTCAAAAAGAACAGGGGCAAGGGGCAAGGGGCAAGGGGCAAGAACATTACAAACACATCGGACTCTATGTTTACAGAAAGGATTTTCTGCTTAAATTTGCTAAAATGAAGCCAACACCTTTGGAAGAGGCTGAAAAACTTGAGCAGTTGAGGGCATTGGAAAACGGCTATAAGATAAAGGTTGTTGAAACAAGGTATAATTCAATAGGTGTGGATACAAAAGAGGATTTGGAGAGGGTAAGGGGGGTTTTTATAAGAAAAACATGAGCATAAAAGGTTGATAAAATATATGGCGCTTTTATTAAATTTACCGAAAATTGAAAGACCAAAAACAATATCACTGGATAGAACTGTCAATCCTAATAAACTACCTTTCTTGCAAGTTCAGATTTTGCAAAGAATATACCTTGATTTATTTGAACAAAGGCAAACCGCTCTTGAAGATTTGGCAGAATTAACAGACTATCCAAAAGACAGTAAAATATTAAAGGATGCAATAGATGCCCTTGTTAGAAAAGATTTTTTAGAAGGTGATTTGTTTAAAGGTTTTAGACTGCCAGAATATTGCACGGATTTATTTTCAAGGATTGTCAAAAGGAATGATTACAAACACAAGAAATATTCTGACGGGATTTTAAGATTTGCCAAATCTGGCAGTCTATCATTAAAACTGTTTGATAATGAGCAAAGTATAAGTGATTTAAACAAACATGGAGTTATCCACAAGTGGTATGATTATCTGGAGGATTTTCCATACGGACTCATTGAAGATAAGATTAAAGAGTATAAAATAAAACACGGTTCGTTAGTAGTTGACCCCTTTGTGGGTAGTGGAACAACATTAGTTTCCGCCAATATGTTCCATTGCAATTCTGTTGGCTTTGACGCCAATCCTTTAATGACTTTTATTTCAGAAATTAAAACGACTTGGGACATTGATTTAACTCTTTATAAAAAGCAGGTAATAAAAATTGCCAAACAATTTTTAGATAAAATCCACGACTATGATGCTATGGAACATAAAAAAGGGTTTTTAGAAAATATGCCCAAAAAGGAACTTAACCAATGGTTAAGTTCCTCTCTTCAAAAAGAAGTAAACCTCTTAAAAAACTTAATTGACGATATTACTGACAAAAAAATTAAAAAATTGTTATTGCTTGCATTATCAAAGTCGTGTTTGGACGCTTCTTATGTTTCGTTTTGTCCCGGGACAACTTTTTACCCATTCAGAGAAAAGGAGGAATTTTGGGATTTGTTCACTAAAAAAGCGATTAAGATACACGAAGATTTAGAGAAAGTTCAAAAGCACAATCATTATGGAAAATCTAAACTAATAAATGATACTTGCCTGAACGCTTCAAAATACATTAAGCCCAAAACAGTAAACTTTATTATTACTTCACCACCCTATCCTAATGATTTGGAATATACCCGACAAACACGGCTTGAAATGTATTTACTGGATTTTGTTAAAAATATGGATGATGTTCAGCAAATCAAGAAAAAAATGGTTAAAGGAAGCACTAAACTAATTTTCAAAGAAAGCAAATCGGAGGTTTTTACCCTAAAATTTAATGATGTCCAAATTGTGTCAGACAAAATTTATGAGCAAACAAAAGATAAAAATTGGGGTTTTGATTATCCGAGAATGGTGAGAGAATATTTTGGCGATATGTATTTATGCTTAAAAGAATTTTTCCCTTTAATGAAAAAAAATGCGCACTTTCTGTTGGTAGTTGGCGACCAAACTGTTAAAGGCGTTTATATTCCTGTTTGCGATATTCTAATTGAAATGGCACAAGAAATTGGATACCGTAATTGTAAAAAAGAACTTTTCAGAATGAGAAGAAGCACAGGGCATAATGTTCTGCTGCCAGAAGAAATCGTAATAATTGAAAAATGAATCCAAACGAAATTTTTACATACCCTGTTGAAAGTAAAACAGCGGAAATAAAAAATGCAGTAAAGAAATATTATTGCAGATTTTTAGAAAGCAAGTGCGATAAACAAAGCAGGACTATCAAATACCCGATGGGAGTTTGTTCTGTAAATCACAGCGGGGCAAAACCTATTATTTGTCCCCATCGCTTTTTAGAAGATAATTTAGTTTTTAAAAATGCTTGCAATGTTGCTTTTGGCAGCACAAACAACGTTTTGCTTTTTTCTGAAGTTAAAATCAGCAATGTTGGAAGTTTTGATTTTGTCCTTGTTAAACACAAGCCAATAAGCAATGAAGTTGACGATTTTTGTATTGTAGAATTTCAATCGGATTCCACTACCGGAACCGGCAAATTAGTTCAAGCGCTTAAAGATTTTATGAAAGGAAAAGATGTTCTGCAAAACAAATATAGTTTTGGAATGAATACTTACAACACAATCAAGTTATCCTATATTCAAATGCTGATAAAAGGACAAGTTATGGAGAAGTGGAATAAAAATATTTTCTGGATTATGCAAAAATTTGTTTATGATAATATGGTTAATCGTTTTCGTTTGACAGACTTGGATTACAATGCAAATCATAAAACACAATATCATATTTACGATTTAGCCGAAAATGGTGCAGTTTATAATCTTGAATTAGTTGACAAAAAATCAACGACGATTGCAAACTTGCTCAAAGCATTTACTCACCAACCGATACCAAGCATTGATAAATTTGTTGAAGTATTAGAGAATAAAATCAAGTTGAAATTAGGCTTATTTATAGAGTAAGGGAAATTTATGCAGTTAGAAGAATTTGTAAAAAAGTTTAAAGAACTTAAAGCCAAAGGATTTGTGCCGTCAACAAGAAAAGGGCCGACAGGGATTGGACATACATTAGAAACATATTTGGGACTTGCAGAAAATAACATTGCCTTGCCTGATTTGCATAAAATAGAATTAAAAGCCCACAGAGCAAAAGGCAATAATTTAATTACCCTTTTCACATTCAACAGGAAAGTTTGGAAAATGCCGCCGTTGAAGGCAGTAAAAAAATATGGGAGTTTAGACAAAGACGGCAGAATTGGTCTTTATTACACAATGGCATTGAAGCCTAATAGCGCTGGCTTATTTCTTGAAGTTCAGGATGCAGAAATTTCGGTTAGGCATATTTCCGGGCAGGTTGTAGCAACTTGGCAATTGCAAACATTAGCCGATAGATTCATGCAAAAAATGCCCGCATTACTTTTTGTTTCTGCTTTTACAGAAGAACGAGATGGAAAAGAGTATTTTCATTTTTATAGGGCTCAACTAATGAAAGAGACTTCTACTGAACTTTTGGCAGACCAATTCAGAGCAGAAAATATTTTGGTTGATTTGAGACTACATGATAAAGGCACAATGGCAAGAAATCACGGAACAGGATTTAGAACCTATGAAGAAAAGATGCCTCTTTTATTTAAAAGCATAACGGACTTATAGATATGTATAGGGTAATGAGAAATCCTAAATACGATTTTATTGGACAATCTTATGCCACCTCATATCCAAACCTGCATAAGTATCCCGCCACTATGATACCGCAAATAGGCATTGAGATTTTCAAAGAGTTGGGCATAAAAAAAGGCAAATTGCTTGACCCTTATTGCGGTTCAGGTTCTTCCTTCACCGTTGGACTTGACAGGGGACTGAATGAAATGCATGGCTTTGACATAAATCCGTTGGCTGTCTTAATCTCACGAACAAAATTTACCAAAGTCAATTTAGAAAGAGTTAAATTATTAAAGCAGAGATTAAGGAATGCAGTCTATGAATTTGTGAAAAAAGAAGAAAGTTTAAAATTGCTTGAACTTCCTAAATTCTACAACATTGATTTTTGGTTTTCAAAACAGGTTTTGCAAAACCTATCTGTATTAAAGCATTTTATAGATAAGATTAAAGAAAAAGATATAAAGCGGCTCTTTTTAGTGCCATTATCTGAAAGTGTGAGAGAATGTTCTTATACAAGAAATCATGAATTTAAATTATACAGAATGAAGGATGAAGAAATTTTGAATTTCAACCCCGATGTCTTTGGAGTTTATTTTGACAAATTAAACAAGATAATTGGTATTTATGAAAGTTATTATTTCCCAAGATTAACTGACGCTAAAATCCAAATTGATTACAGCAAATTTCCAAAATGCGAGAATTACTTTGATATTATATTGACAAGCCCGCCTTATGGAGACAGCAAAACTACTGTTGCATATGGGCAATTCTCAATGTTCTCAAACGAAATATTAGGAATAAAATATGCACGGCAAATTGATCATCTTTTAATGGGTGGAAAACTTGTTAAGGGAAGATACAGTAATGGTTTAATCGCTGATCATATAAACCAGATTGCAAAGCAGTCAATAAAACGTTCATTAGAGGTTTCATCATTCTACTATGATTTAGAAAGTTCAATTAAAGATGTTGCAAAGAGCGTGAAAAAGGGTGGAAAATCAATTTATGTTGTAGGAAACCGCAGGGTAAAAGATGTTCAATTGCCGACAGACCAATTTATCGCAGAAAAATTTGAACAAAACGGATTTAAGCATATTTTGACCTATGAAAGATTATTAGGAAACAAGGCAATGCCGTCTAAAAATTCGCCGTCAAATAAAGTGGGTGTTAGAAAAGGAACAATGACGCAAGAGTATATTGTAGTTTGTGAAAAAGTTAAAGACTAATAGTAAATTTTGAAATTAGGCTTATCCCCGCTTAAAACATGCGGGGACAGGTTTATAGAGTAATAACCTAATCATGCCAGAGCCTAAAAAACATATAAAAACCAAATTCATCTTTGTAACAGGCGGAGTTGTTTCATCGCTTGGCAAAGGGATTGCATCTGCATCAATAGGCGCGCTTCTTGAAAGCAGGGGGCTGACCATTACACTGCAAAAACTTGACCCGTATATCAATGTTGACCCCGGCACCATGAGCCCGTTCCAGCACGGAGAGGTGTTTGTTACAGATGATGGGGCAGAAACTGATTTGGATTTAGGACATTATGAAAGGTTTACATCTGCAAAACTCACAAAAAAGAATAATTTTACAACAGGACAGGTTTATGACTCTGTTATAGCAAAGGAAAGAAGGGGGGATTATCTGGGCGGAACAGTTCAGGTAATCCCGCATATAACAGATGAAATCAAGGGGAATATCCTTAAGGTTGCAGATGATGTTGATGTTGTAATAGTTGAAATCGGAGGGACAGTCGGCGATATTGAGAGCCTGCCGTTTTTAGAGGCAATAAGACAGATGAGATATGATCTGGGCAAAGAGAATTGCCTTTATATCCATTTGACCCTTGTTCCGTATATTGCAACAGCAGGCGAGGTCAAGACAAAACCGACCCAGCACAGCGTAAAAGAACTTCGTGAAATCGGTATCCAACCCGACATAATCCTGTGCAGAACCAATAAGATGCTCCCGCCTGAAATGAAGGCAAAAATTGCCCTTTTCTGCAATGTGGACAGGGATGCTGTTATAACTGCTATTGATGTGGAGAGTGTATATGAAATACCCATTATACTGCATAATGAAGGACTTGATGAGAAGGTTGTAAAACTATTGAATATATGGACCAGGACTCCAAAACTTGATAACTGGGAAAAGATAGTTAAAAAGATAAAGAACCCGAAATATGAGGTAACAGTGGGGATAGTTGGGAAATATATAAACCTTCAGGATTCTTATAAGAGTCTGCAAGAGGCGTTTGTACATGGCGGTATCGCCAATGATTGCCGAGTGAATATGGTCTATATAGATTCGGAAGAGATTGAAAAGGTAGGCGCAAAAGTTTTACTAAAAGGTGTTGATTGTATCCTTGTGCCGGGTGGGTTTGGGAGCAGAGGGATTGAAGGCAAGATTGCCGCCATCCAGTATGCAAGGGAAAAGAAACTCCCATTTTTCGGTATATGCCTTGGAATGCAGGTTGCGGTAATTGAAATGGCAAGAAACCTCTGCGGACTAAAAGATGCTAATTCAAGTGAGTTTAATCCTGATACACCACACCCTGTAATTGATATGCTCCTTGAACAGCGAGGGGTTTCATCAAAAGGCGGCACAATGAGGCTTGGCGCATATCCATGCACTATAAAAAAAGACACCCTTGCGTACAAGATTTATGGAAAAACAGAGATTAGTGAAAGGCACAGACATAGATATGAGGTAAATAATAACTATAGAGAGGCGCTTGAGGGCTGTGGTGTTGTATTCAGCGGTCTATCCCCTGACAAAAATCTTGTGGAAATAACAGAGTTAAAAGAACATCCATTTTTTATCGGATGCCAGTTTCATCCTGAGTTCAAGAGCAAGCCGATGCCGCCCCATCCCATGTTTAAGGAGTTTATAAAGGCGGCGGTTAAAGAAAAGTCAAAAGTCAAAAGTCAAAAGTCAAAATGAAAACCATAAATATTGGAAATGTGAAAATCGGAGGCAATCTTCCATTTGTTTTAATAGCAGGACCTTGCGTTATTGAAAATCTTTCTGCAACATTATTGATTGCAGACAAACTGATTGAGATAACCAATAAACTCAATATTCCGCTCATATTCAAGGCATCTTATGATAAGGCAAACAGGACATCAGTAAAATCATATCGCGGGCCGGGTTTGAAAAAAGGTCTTGAGATTTTAAACAAGGTTAAAAAAAAGTTTAATGTGCCAATCCTAACAGATGCCCACTGCAAGGATGATGTTAAAAGGGTTTCAGAGGTTGCGGATGTCATCCAGATACCAGCGTTTCTTTCACGGCAGACTGATTTGCTCATAGAGGCTGCGAAAACAAAAAAGATTGTGAATATAAAAAAGGGGCAGTTTTTAGCGCCGTGGGATATAAAGAATGCAATTGAGAAGATTAAATCAGCAGGAAATGAGCGGATAATCTTAACAGAGAGGGGAGTTTCATTTGGTTATAACAACCTTGTTGTTGACTTCAGGAGTATCCCGATAATGAGGGAAACAGGCTATCCTGTGGTATTTGATGCAACCCATAGCATTCAACTTCCGGGGGGCAAGGGGTCATCATCAGGCGGAGAAAGGGAGATGGTTTCCTATCTTGCAAGGGCAGCAATTGCGGTTGGTATAGATGGACTATTTTTAGAGGTTCATCCAGAACCTGAAAAGGCATTGTGCGATGGTCCGAATTCATTAAAACTCAATGACCTGCCGGAATTCTTGCGGCAAATAAAGGAATTGGATGATGTGGTAAAGAAATAATGTAGTTGCCCAATTTATTGGGCGTATTGTAACTCAAGGCTTTAGAGCCTGTTGACAAACCATTTTTCTGTCATTCCCGAGGTTTTTATCCCCGATAGAAACATTCGGGGACGAATCCAGTTCCTATAAATGGATTCCCGCTTTCGCGGGAATGACGACTTTGGGGTTCAATTCAGACTTTGTCAACAGGCTCTTTAGCCTTGATTGTATCAAACCTGAAGGTTTGAGTTACAGACGCCGATAAATCGGCAAACTACTTTAACCTTTTAACTTAAACATCAAAATAAAAATATCTTTATGAACACCATAGACATTGCAAAAAAAGTTTTTGACATTGAGGCGGATGCAATAAAAGGCTTGTCCGACAGGTTAGGCGCAGATTTTGAAAGGGCAGTTGATATTATCCTCAAGACCACAGGCAAGGTTGTTGTTACAGGCATAGGAAAGAGCGGACTTATCTGCAAGAAGATAGCATCCACATTTTCATCCACTGGCACACCTGCATTTTTTCTTCATCCTGCCGAAGGCATTCACGGTGATTTGGGCATGCTAGCAAGAAACGATATAGTTATTGCCATATCAAACAGCGGTGAAACTGGGGAGATAATAAAGATTCTACCTCTCATCAAAAGGCTTGGCATAAAATTGATTTCAATAACCGGTAATAAGGACTCAACACTGGCAAAGGCAGGTGATGTGTTTCTTGACATATCAATTAAAGAAGAGGCATGTCCTTTGGGATTGGCGCCTACAGCATCAACAACCGCAGCCCTTGCCATGGGTGACGCCCTTGCAGTATCGCTCCTCGAAAAGAGGGGATTTAAGGAAGAGGACTTTGCAATGCTGCATCCGGGCGGATCTCTTGGCAGAAAACTGATAAGGGTAGAAGATTTAATGCATACATGTAAAACAATTCCGCTTGTTACTGCCAATACCCTGATGAAAGATGTCATACTTGAAATGACAGCAAAAAGACTAGGGGTTACCGGTGTTATTGACAAGAATGGAAATCTTATGGGTGTAATCACCGATGGCGATTTGAGGAGGGCATTGGAAAAAGGCGGTAATATCCTTGATAAAAATGCAGATGATATTATGTCTGTAAACCCGAAGATGATTGAAAGAATAGAGTTTGCAGAGTCTGCCCTGAGAGAGATGGAAGAACATTCCATAACAACCCTTTTTGTATTTGAAGAAGGGGATAAAGATAAGCCTGTCGGTATAATACATCTGCACGATTTGTTAAAGGCAGGGATTGTATGAAAAAAAGTTCAAAGTTCAAAGTTCAAAGTTCAAAGTTAAGGAAGAAAATAGAGAAAATAAAAATACTCATCATTGATGTGGATGGTGTTATGACTGATGGGAGCATTATATATAATGATGATGGGAAGGAGACAAAGGTATTTGATGTGAAGGATGGACACGGTATAAAGATGCTTATGAATGCGGGTGTTGATGTGGCTATTATTACTGCAAGAAAGTCAGGTGTTGTCCGACACAGGGCAAAGAACTTAGGTATAAAGATGGTCTATCAAAAGGCAATGGATAAGGTATCTGCATTTAATGACATACTTGCAAAGACATCCCTTAAACCAGAAAATGCTGCATACATGGGCGATGAACTTGTTGACATACCGCTTCTGAAAAGGGCGGGGGTCAGCATAACAGTTCCTGATGGTGTTAAAGAGGCAAAAGAGTTCTCTGATTACATAACAAAAATGCCGGGCGGGAAAGGTGCTGTCAGGGAGGCATGTGAACTCATCATTAAGACACAGGGGCAGTGGGAAAATGCCATCAAAAAATACCTCGCATAAAAATCTTTACACCACATACTCAAATTGGTATAATTTTTGCTGTGAAGAAAAATATAAAGACACTTTTAACAATCCTCCTTATTGCCTTTGTCTTTGCAATCAGCATATCTTTATTTTTGAACTACCGCCTGCAAAAAGGTGTAAAGGATATTTCACCGCAAACCCCTTCTAATGCTGATGTGGTCATCAGTAAAATTCACTACATAGAAGACAAAGATGGTAAAAAGGAATGGGAACTTGAAGCTGATAGCGCACAATATTTTCAGGGAGGTGATGTGACAGAACTTGAGGATGTAAAGATTACCTTTTATTCTAAAGATGGGAAGATATATGAGGCTAAAGGCAAAAGAGGCAAATTAATGAATGAAACAAAGGATGTTGAGTTGACAGGTGATGTGGTTGTTACATCCAATAACGGATACAAACTTACCACAACATCACTTAACTATACATCAAGTAAAAGACAAATCACCACGAAAGAGAGGGTGTTTCTTACCGGTTCAAAAATATATGCAGAGGGAAACGGACTTCTTCTTGATATGAACAAAGAAACTGTTTCAATACTAAAAAATGTAAGGACGGTGATAAAACATGCAAAAACTTAAAAGTAAAGTTATGGGTTATAAAAACGGCTCACGGCTCACGGCTTTCTTTATCTTGCCTTTTGCCTTTTGCCTTTTGCCTGTTATTATACATGCAGAGGAAAAGACAAAGGCAAATGAACTGTCTCAGCCAATTACAATAACATCAAACAGGATGGACTCAAATAAGAAGGGACAGGTTGTTACCTTTACAGGCAGTGTGGTTGCAGAACAGAAGGATATGACGTTGTATTCCGATACACTGCATGTATATTATACAGAGGGTGATGATGTAAGGGAGATTGTTGCTGCAGGCAATGTCAGGATGACACAGCCCGACAGGGTTGCAACCGGGGAGAGGGCTGTATATTATAAGGCAGAGGGTAAGGTTGTATTGACAGGAAGCCCGCAGGCACAACAGGGCAGTGATACAGTAAAGGGTGATAAGATAACTATCTTTCTAAATGATAATAAGAGCATTGTTGAGGGTGATGGGACAGGCAGGGTTAAAGCAGTAATATTCTCAAAGAAAGGGGAAGCATCGGCAAAGGAGAAGAAGTGACATTAAAAACCATTAACCTTGC
>JACRPW010000016.1 GCA_016223005.1 Deltaproteobacteria bacterium
CACCTGTTAAATACCTGCCTGATCCTGTTGTGCCAACGCCTAGGACATTTACCCTGTCTCCGCACTCTTCCGCTATCTCTTTGAGTCCCTGACGGACAGCCTCAATAGGTCGCCCTGCTGTTGCAAGATACCTCCTTGCAACAAGTTTTGATTCTTCATCTATCAGGACTACATTTGTGCTTACAGAACCAACATCTATACCAAGATAGACATTTACCTTTTCTACTGGAGACAGATCCCCAATTAAGACCTTTGAGGACAAGTTTGAAATCTGGACCCAATCCTTATTATATGATGGATGTCTTGCAGGGCTTAAAAGTGGTTCAAGCCCTTTTCCCTTCTTTCTGCCTGAGGCAATATATTCCTCAAGTTCCTTTAAACCCTTGAATTGTGATGCGTGATGCTCATTTATCGGTGACAGATTTGAAATCTGTCCCCGATAGTCTGCAGTAAATACAGCGCCAAGGGCTCCCATTGAGGCAAAGTATTTCGGGATAATAAATTCATTGTCTCCAAGTTCAAGCACATCCTTAAACGCCTTTCTGACGCCGGGGTTTGCAGCCACGCCGCCCTGAAATACTACGGGTTTTAAAAATGTCTTTCCCCTGCCGATGGTGGATTTAAAATTCCTTGCCACCGCATAGCAGAGCCCTGCAACTATGTCATAGTCAGGGGTTGCTGCCTGCTGAAGATGTATCATGTCGCTCTTTGCAAAAACACTGCACCTTCCTGCAACACGGGGAGGATTCTTTGAC
Organism: Deltaproteobacteria bacterium; assembly: GCA_016223005.1. Classification (NCBI taxonomy): domain Bacteria; kingdom Pseudomonadati; phylum Myxococcota; class Myxococcia; species Deltaproteobacteria bacterium. Next base: position 756 of record JACRPW010000016.1, read on the forward strand.
TTTAATGCAAGTTCACCAAACTGTTCAATGGTAAGTCCAAGCCTTGTTGCCTGCTGGTCAAGGAATGAACCTGTGCCTGCAGCGCAGACTGCATTCATTGCAAAATCTTCAACCCGTATTTTTTTACTTCTGACTCCTGACCCCTGACTCCTGACTGCATCATCAGGTGCAAGGAGTATCATCTTGGCGTCCTCTCCGCCCATCTCAATGGCAGTCCTGACCTCAGGATGAAAATATTCTATAGCCTTTGACTGTGCTATAACCTCATTTGTCCAAGATGCACCTATAAGCGGTGCAATAGTTTTGCCGCCTGTGCCTGTTGCAGCAACTGCCTTTATGGTTTCAATGGGATAACGGGATAGAATATCGCTTAAGACATCTCTTGCTGTTTCAAGGGGCTGTCCTTTTGTGCGGGTATATCTTTCCTCAAGTATTTCCCTGTTTTCAGTTACAACAACAGTATTAGCGCTAACAGAACCTATATCAATGCCGATAAAAACATCGTGTCTGTTATGACTCACGGGTATTACCTCCATAAAATATGGTTTGCATAGTGCTGACTATTATTAACCATTTCACTTTACTTGTCAATCACTGCAACATCACTGCAAACATTTTTCTGAAACATTTTTTTGACAAAATGACAATAGATTTTAAAGATTTCTTGCTTAACGATAAAATATTTTACAATACTATTACACAAGTGCTATTATTTGTAAGATACAAGGAGAATTTTCTTTCTGAAAAAGATTGAACTTATATGTCCGGCAGGGAATCTGCCTTCGTTAAAGACTGCCATAGACAGCGGCGCTGATGTGGTTTACACAGGTTTCAATGACGCTACAAATGCGCGTAATTTTGAAGGCTTGAATTTTACCATGCCCGAACTTGCAGAAGGCATTTCTTATGCGCATAAAAAGGGTAAGCAGGTCTATCTTGCAATAAATACATTTCCGCAGAATGATACATATCCGCAGTGGTATGCCTCAGTTGATAAGGCAGTGTCCATTGGCGCGGATGCAATCATCCTTGCAAATCTCGGCATATTAAAATATGCAAGGGCTCAGTATCCTGACATAAATATCCATTTAAGCGTTCAGGCAAGCGCATCAAATTATGAGAGCATAAATTTTTATAAAAGGCATTTCGGAATAAAAAGGGTTGTCCTGCCGAGGGTATTGACTGTTGATGAGATGAAGGCTTTGAGGCAGAATACTGATGTTGAGATAGAAGTGTTTGCTTTAGGAGGACTCTGCATAAATATTGAGGGCAGGTGCTATCTTTCATCATTTGTTACAGGCGCATCAACAAACACAGAAGGGGCATGCTCTCCGTCAAGGTTTGTGAGGTTTATAAATGAGAAAGACCACCTGAAGATTACACTCAATAATGTAGTTTTAAATGACTTGGCAGCAGGTGAGACATCGCCATATCCAACATGCTGCAAAGGCAGATATTTGACTGAAAGCGGAGAATATTTCTATTCATTTGAAGAGCCTGAGTCATTGAATGTCCTTGAAATCATCCCGCAACTCATTGATGCAGGCATAGATGCCTTGAAGATAGAAGGAAGGCAGCGGACAAAGGCATATGTTGGCACAGTTACATCTATTTTGAGAAAGGCAGTGGATGCTTATTATGAAAATCCTGCGGTTTATAAAACGGATGGGGAATTGCTTGCGCAGATAAACGCTACATTTGAAGGCACAAAGCCTACGCTTGGGTGTTATCTGGAGAAGTAATTGTTCACGCTGAAAAATGCCCCGACTCATTGCGGAGCAATAGGTGCCCCGTTTGTTGTCGCTGCGGCTTCTGCGCTCAACATACTTGTAGTTGCTCAATTTATTGAGCGTATTGTAACTCAAGGCTTTAGCCTTGAAAAACTAGAAACCTGAAGGTTTGAGTTACAAGCGCCGATAAATCGGCAAACTACAATGCCTTGCATCTGTGCGATTTTTGAGCGTGAACTTTATAATAGACTATGCAATTAACCATTGGTCCTGTCTTATTCGACTGGAAAAGAGAAGATTTAATCAGGTTTTATGATGAGGTAAAGGCTCTGCCTGTTGACAGGGTGTATCTTGGCGAGGTGGTGTGCGCCAAGAAGAATGGGCTGACTGTCAATGACTTGGAGAAGTTTGGGAAAAAATTAGAAAAGGCCGGCAAGGAGGTTGTTATGAGTTAATAGAATTATCTTCCCTGTTGAACTTTCAAGGGATGCGATTGGATATAACATACAGAACACAAATATTGATGGAGAGGTATTTGCGCATGGCAAGGTTCCGCTTGCATTTTCATGGAGATGTTATACATCGCGGCATTATGGTCTGAATAAGACCAATTGCAAACATCATTGCAGACTTTATCCTGACGGTATGGTTTTAAAAAGCATTGAAAAAGAGCCGCTCTTTACAGTAAACGGCACATCTATTTTAAGTGCAGACGCATACACAATCGTTGAGTTTGTGGAGGATTTAAAAGAGATAGGAGTAAAGGCTTTACGAATATCTCCACAAAGGCAAAACACAAAAGAGATTGTGGATGTTTTCAGGAAAAGGATTGATGGAGAGATTTCAGGCGAAGAGGGTTTGGCTTTACTAAAAGATACAAGTCCAATTGGCTTCTGCAATGGATGGTATTTGGGGAAGGCAGGGAAAGAGTATATAGAAATTCAAAAGTTAAAATGCAAAATGCAAAATTAAGGTAAGAATACTATTTTTGATTTCTTTAAGGGAGGTTATCATGTCAGATATTTTAGATAAGGCGATTTTAATTGGTTTGGGTTTGGAGAAAAAAATAAAGGATGCTATAAATGAACTTGCAGATGAGGCAAAAAAAGGCAAGGCAGATGAGTCCAACCTTCCTCCCCGCAAGGAATTTGAGAATAAGGTTGTTGAGGAGGGTGTGAATATTTTGAGAGAGGTTGTTGCTGCTGCGAAATCAGGCAAAGAGTTCATAGATGAGCTGATTAAAGAACTCAAGATATTCCCTTTTTATACAATTATTGAAAAGGTCTTATTTTTCAGCAAGACAAAGACATGCCGCGATTATCCGCTCCCGCAGAGGGTAAGGATGTTATTAGAGGAACTTGGTCCTGTATTTGTAAAACTAGGACAGGTGGTATCTGTAAGGGCTGATATGCTGCCGCCTGATTGGGTTGAAGAATTCAAAAAACTTCAGGATATGGTTCCAGCGTTTCCATTTGAAGATGTTAAAAAGGTTGTTGAAACCTCCTTAAAATCTCCGTTGCAAGAAAAATTCAAGACATTTGATGAAATCCCATGCGCCTCTGCATCCATTGCACAGGTGCATCTTGCAGTGCTTCACGACGGGCAGGATGCTGCTGTAAAGGTTAAAAGACCGGGCATAGATAAGATTATTGAATCGGATATATCTGTCATGTACGCAATTGCAAGACTCATTGACAGGTATGTGCCAGCATTTCGCAGATACAGACCAACAGAGGTTGTTGATGAGTTCAAAAGGGTCATATCAAAGGAGCAGGACTTTACTGTTGAGGGTGTTAATGTAACAAGATTTTATAAGATGTTTGAAGGCGATAACACCGTTCAGGTTCCAAAGGTGTTCTGGGATTGGACATCAACAGATGTTTTGACGCTTGAACGGGTTTACGGCGTGCCTCTGGATGAGGTTGCTCAAATAAAGGCAATGGGCATAGATGTTAAGAAACTTACAGAGAATGCCTTAAACGCATTTTTCAAGCAGGTCTTTGAATTTGGCGTATTCCATGCTGATTTACATCCGGGTAATATATTTGCAAGAAAAGATGGCGTAATAATCTATCTTGACTTCGGCATTGTCGGGAGGATTGATGACAGTGTGAGAAAATATCTTGCAGGCATGCTTTATCATCTTGTGAAGGGCGATTATCGTAAAATGGCTCTGGTGCATATAGAAATGGGGCTTATATCAAAGGATGCGGACATAAATGAGTTCGAGGATGTCCTGCGGGAAATATCAGAGCCGATATTAGACAAGACCCTTGAAAAGATAGATATATCCACCTTAATGTTAAGGCTTATAAGGACAGCAAGAAGGTTCAACATGAGACTCCAGCCGAACCTTTTACTCTTGCAAAAATCAATGATGATTATAGAAGGTGTGGGCAGGCAGATATACCCAAATATAAATGTCTGGGCAATTGCAAAACCAATGATTTATAAGTGGATGCTAAAGGAAAAGGCGTCTCCAAAGAGGATTTATGAAAAGGGGAGGGAAAAGGTATCCGGTATTGCAGAGATTGCAAGCACTCTGCCTTATCAGGTGCATTCTATTTTGAACCAGACCATTAACGAGGAACTAAAGATTGGCTTTGTTCATCATAAACTGGATGTCCTTTCAGATGAGATTGGACTGCTTGGCAAGAGGCTTACAATGGGTCTGATTACAGCAGGACTTCTTATTGGTTCATCGTTCCTTGCACTCTCGGGCGGGGATAGTTACAGGTTTTTGGGTATTCCAATATTAAGCAGTATAGGATTTCTTACTGCAATGATTATAGGAATCTGGGTTGTAATTTCAATGACAAAGGTAAAATAAACCCCTTTCCCCTTCATCTTAAAGATTTCCCTAAAGTTTTTACGGCATCTGCCGATATGAAATTGAAAGGTTATATTTTATGGCTGTGGTGTAAATATAGACTATATGACAAGGAGGATAAAATTATGACTGTGCCATCCCCTATAACAAAGAATATTCTGGAACTGTATAACAGACATATCTCTCCGGGAAAGACGATTCCTAATAATAATTCCTATTCTGCACCTTCAAAGGACATTGCTACTATTTCTGAAGAAGGTAAAAAGCATATAATGGAAAGACTTAAGAACGAAGCAATATCGCATCTGGTATCAAAAGGATAATAAAGTGGTAAAATACATCTATAATATTTTGGTGGTAGACGACGATGCCGGCATAAGAGATGTTTTAAAAGAGTTCTTAGAAAAAAAGGGGTATGATATTGAAACTATTGGCGACAGCCGCAATGTGATTGAAAGGGTTAAATCTAAACAGTTTGATATCATCCTTGTTGACCTTAAAATGCCGGACATCAACGGCTTGGAACTGCTAAAGGCAATTAAACAGTTTGATGCAGAGACGGTAGTTATTATTATGACAGGGTATGCCTCTCTGGAAACTGCAATCCAGGCAATCAGAGAAGGGGAGTATGATTATATTACCAAGCCGTTCCGCCTGGAAGAAATTTATATAACAATAAAAAATGCATGTGAAAAAATCTTCCTGAAACAACAGCATAGGGTATTCATAGACGAACTCCGGCAGGCAAGAGAATCAGCAAATAAAATTTCTGGTAATACCAAGAATGAGGATGCGGAGATATTATCCATAACTGACCTTCTGTCACATGGCATGATAACAAAAGAAGAGTATGAAATACTAAAAAAAATACATACGAGGGTTAAAGATTATGGTCTTACAGGGTAATATACTTGTCATTGATGACGACATACCTATTCAAAATCTCCTTCATGATTTTTTATCAGAAAGCGGTTACAATGTAATTACATCAAGTAACCCACAGACAGCCCTTGAAAAACTAAAAGAAACATCTGTTGACCTGATTATTACAGACCTTATGATGCCTGGAATGAACGGCATGGACCTTCTAAAGGCAGTAAGATTTTGCTCACCTAACATCCCTGTTGTGATGATTACCGCATATCAATCTGTTGATACTGCTGTTAAGGCAACCAAAGAGGGTGCATCTGACTTTATCAGCAAGCCATTCAGCCTTGAACAGATAAAGTTCGTGGTAAAAAAGGCGATGGAAGATGGGAAATTAAGAAAACAGCAAAAGAGACGCTCTACAGACAAGACAAAAGAGGCAGAGACTATTGGATTTATGAGTCAGAACCTTCAGGAAAAGATAAGAGAACTATCTGCCCTTTATACAATAAGTGAGACCTTGCACTATCCTCTTACAATGGTTGAGTTATTTGAAAAGGTTGTTGAACTTGCATCCTCTATAACAGAGTCAGAAAAGGCTGGAGTATGGCTTTTTGACAGAGAAAACAAGGAACTGACACTCAAGGCAACCAAAGGTATGGAGATGCTTCTTGGAAGAAGTTTTCCTGTTGTGGATGCAGGTCTTGTTGGTGAGGTATTCACCGAAAAAAGATATTGCCTGTCGCAGGACCATAAAACCTGCATGTGTGGAACTAGCAGGATAGATTTCAAACATCCGTTTCTGGGTGTTCCCATACTAATTGGCAAAGAGATATTTGCTGCTTTGCACCTATGTCAAAAGATAGGCGGCACTCATTTTTCAAGCAATGATGTATCCATAATGACAAGTCTGGCAGAAAAGGCATCTATAAAGATTGAAAACCTTGCACTTTATGAACAACTTATAGATAATATAATGTACAGCATTTCATCTTTAATAAAGGCTACTGACGCCAGAGATAATTATACAATGAACCATTGCAAAAGGGTTACAATGTATGCTGTTAAATTAGCAAAGGCTTTGAGGTGTTCTGCTGATATTATTGACACCTTAAATCTTGCAGGTCCTATCCATGATGTTGGCAAGATTGGGGTAAGGGATAATATCCTGCTCAAACAAGGCGGGCTTGATAAAACAGAGAGGGATGTTATGAAAACCCATGCTACAATAGGAGATGACATTGTCATGTCGCTGAATCTGGGACCAGAAGGCAAGGCCGTGGTTCGTAATCACCATGAGCGGTTTGACGGAGACGGTTACCCTGATGGATTAAAAGGGGCTGCAATACCACTTATAGCAAGGATATTTGCCATTGCTGACACCTATGATGCCATGACAAGTAACAGACCATATAGAACTGCAAGGTCCCATGAAGAAACCATTGCAGAACTTTTAAGGTGCAGGGGAACCCAGTATGATGGAGATGTTGTGGACATATTTGTAAAACATGATATATGTAAAGAAGATCTGGGTAGTAAAATGCAAAATATAAAATGTGAGATATAAAAATTCAAATGAAAGGTTGAGGCAACCAATTTATGGAAGAGAAAAAAGATAACCAGATTGTATCATTTAATGGGGCAGAAAAGAGGAGATATTTCAGGATAGATACAACCCTCCCTTTTGAGGATATCTCCAGTCAAGATATGGACTCAGCCTTAACCCCTGAGATAGACTCATCGCCTTCTTCGGATATAAATACAAAATTATTAAATACCATTAAGGCTATGGATTATAAACTTAATTTTATAATAAAATACATCTGCCATGAATATAATATTGACAACCTCTTTGAAACAAAAGAGGAAAAAGAGGTTAATATAAGCGCATCAGGGATGAGATTTAAATGTGAAGAAGAACATAATGTCGGAGATATAATCAGGGTAAATATTAACCTGCCTTATCCTTATATGATGCTATCTATTACTAGTAAAGTAGTGCGGGTAGAAAAGGTAGAAGAAGACAGCCGAGTCCACTACAATATTGCAGTAAATTTTGTATCATTGGATGAAGAAAAGCAGTCTAATCTACTAAAATATCTTTTTGATATACAGAGAAAAACCTTCAAGGATACAGCATTGCAACCTGCCTGAATTATATCTTTAACTTAAAAAAGGGTTTATTTTTATTCCACATCATATTATCTGCATACCATCTTACAGTCCTTTCTATACCCTCCTCAAACGAAACCCTACACCTAAATCCTATCTCTTCCTTTATTTTATTTGAGTCAAGACAGTATCTGTAGTCATGCCCTGGCCTGTCTTGGACAAACTCTATAAGTTCCTCTGACTTCTCCATAATCCCAAGTATGCCCTTAACAACATCAATATTTTTCCTTTCCTCGCCGCTCCCGATATTGTATATCCCCCCTCCCCTGCCCTTTTCCAGAATATTAAGGACAGCAGATGCACAATCAGAGACATACAGCCACTCCCTGACATTCTGCCCTGCACCGTAAACAGGAACCTTTTCATTATTCAATGCCTTTGTAATTATAACCGGAATCAGTTTTTCAGGATACTGCCAAGGACCATAATTATTGGAAGGTCTTACTGTAATTACAGGAAGTCCATAAGTCCTATGGTATGCCCTGCCCAGCATATCAGCAGCTCCCTTGCTGACTGAATAAGGGGAATTTGGATTTAAAGGGGTTGCCTCAGAAAAACTTCCATCTTCCCCAAGTTCACCATAAACCTCATCAGTGGATATGTTTACAAACCTTTCTACATTATACTTTCTGGCAATATCCAGCAGGACATAAGTCCCCTTTACATTTGTATCTAAAAAGGGATAGGCATCGGATATACTCCTGTCAACATGGGTCTCTGCTGCAAAGTGAATAACACCATCTATTTTCTCCTTTTTAAAAATATCTTCCACCGCTTCCCTGTGTGTAATGTCTGCATTGTAAAACTTAATCTTATCTTCAACAGATTTTATTCTATCCAAGTCACCTGCATAGGTTAGTGTGTCAGCCACTACCATATCATAGCCGCATTCCACACCCTGTCTTACAAACTCACTGCCTATAAAACCCGCGCCACCTGTGACTAAAAGTTTCATATTAAAATACCCTCTCTCCATGTTTTGTATAATCCTCTACATATCTATCAATACCATCCTCCCAATCAGGTATGGCAGCATCAACGGCTTTTGAAATCTTATTATTAGACATGGCAGAAAAGTAAGGCCGTTTTGCAGAACATGGAAAATAATCTGAACGGACAGGTAAAATTAGGTTTTTCTTTCCGAGTTTTTCTAAAAAATATCTTGCAACCTCATATCTTGATGCATAACCGCTGTTTGTTAAGTGATAGATACCTTTTAACCCTTTTCCCAGTGCAGACAGGGTTGTCTTTGCAATATCATTTACATAGGTAGGCACTGAAATCTGGTCGCTGACAATCCTTATAACCTTGTTCTTATCTGCCAAATCCAGTAACTTACAAAGAAAGTTTTGTCTCCCCTTTCCAAATACCCAACTCACTCTGAATAATAAGAAATTGTCTGTTTCATCCTGCAAATATCTTTCCCCTGACAATTTACTTTTCCCATAATTGTTAATGGGGATTGGCTCATCATCTTCTGTATAAAAATCCTCTTTTTTGCCGTCAAATACATAATCGGTTGAATAGTGCACAAAAAAGGCATTAAATCTCTTTGATGCTGCTGCTAGATTTTTAACGCCGTGTGCATTGACTCTAATGGCGGTCTCAATATCATCTTCAGATTTATCAACCAGATTATATGCGGCACAATTCAGAATCACATCAGGGTTTAAACTGCCAACGCATTTTTCCACAGCATTTAAGTCAGATATATCCAGTTCCTCTTTTGTGAGGGTTATTATATCTTCCTTATTCAATATCCTTATAAATTCTCTGGCAAGTTGACCATTTGCCCCTGTAATTAAAAATCTCACACTACCCCAAAATTATTATCTGCAAATTTTAGCTGCGGGAGTATCTTATCTTTTTCTGAAAGAATCGGCTCTTTTATATGCCATTCAATCTTGATGTCAGGGTCATTCCATATTATACCCCTTTCATCTTGGGGGGAGTATTCCTTTGTGCATTTATATATTACCTCTGCAAAATCGCTCAACACAACATAACCATGTGCAAAACCTTTTGGAACATAAAGCATATTATGTTCTTCGCTGGACAGTTCTATACCCACCCACTGCCCGTATGTGGGTGAACCCTTTCTTATATCAACAGCAACATCAAATATCTCTCCTCTTACGCACTGCACAAGTTTCCCCTGCGACTTTGGGTTTTTCTGATAATGCAGCCCCCGCAAAACACCTTTTACAGATTTTACATAATTATCCTGAATAAAATATTCCGCTATTCCAACACAGACAAAATCTGAATGCTTGTATGCCTCTGAAAAGGCGCCCCTTTCATCTGCAAATACCTTTGGCTCAATGAGAATAATATCTGAAATTGAAAGTCTTTTAAAATTAAACGGCATCCACTACCTCAATATATTCAAGAGATACTGCCCATACCCATTGTTCTTGAAATTCTCTGCAAGAACTAGTAACTGCCCTTTATCTATATAGCCCAGTCTGTAGGCAATCTCCTCTATGCACGCTATCTTTAGACCCTGCCTTTTCTCAATCGTTGCTATAAACTCCCCTGCCTCCAGAAGATTTTCATATGTGCCTGTATCAAGCCACGCATATCCCCTTCCAAGAAGTTCAATCTTGAGTTTACCCATCTTTAAGTACTCATTATTTACATCTGTTATCTCAAGTTCACCCCTCCATGAGGGCTTTATATTCATGGCAATCTCTATAACATCATTATCATAAAAATACAGACCTGTTACTGCATAGTTTGACTTTGGATTTTTAGGTTTTTCTTCTATGGACAAAACATTTCCATTAGTATCAAACTCAACCACCCCATATCGTTCAGGTTCTTTCACATAATACCCGAATACCGCAGAGCCTCCATTCGTTTCAACATGATATTTGGCCTTTTTAAAAAGGTCTACAAGCCCGTGCCCATAAAAGATATTATCGCCAAGCACAAGGCAAACACTATCTTTACCAATAAATTCCTTACCAATGACAAACGCCTCAGCAAGTCCATTTGGATGGGGCTGTTCATTATAATAAAGATTTATACCTAATGGGCTTCCGTCACCAAGTATTTCTTTAAACCGCGGCAAATCTTGAGGTGTGGAAATTATGAGGATGTCCCTTATCCCTGCGAGCATGAGGGCTGACAAGGGATAATATATCATTGGCTTATCGTAGATTGGGAGCAACTGCTTGCAAACAGCCCTTGTTATTGGATAAAGGCGGGTTCCGCTGCCGCCTGCTAATATTATTCCCTTCATCAATGTAAACCAATCTGAGTTAATCTGTCGTTTAGTGTATCAAGCCCTTTCTTAATCTCCAGTAAGATTGGATTTATCTCGTATTCCATAATATCAGCAACTGTTATCCAGTCTTTTCCTTCAAATGCAGAAAGCATCTCATTGAATACACCTTTAGTTTTATCCAGATTAGAGAATATTTCTTTTGAAATACTATATCCGCTGGTACTGAGATAACCTATGCCAATGTTCAGTTCATTGATAAGGTCCAGTAAAGATTTTATATTTTCTATCCCCTGTGATAAGGAATTAAACACCTCTTTGCCTTGCTCAATCCTTAAAAGATTACTGCAGTCTTTAAGTCTTTCACATATCTCATCAATCATTCCTATTGTATCACCCACACCTTTTTTCATTGCATCAATCACATCTTTGTCTTTTGCATTATCTACACCCATTATTATCCTCCAATGAAAGAAACCTGTAACTCAAGGCTAAAGCCTTATTCTATAACACTTTGATACAACGGATTATCTAATATTAGTTTATAGATTGCAAGCACTTTTCCGACAAGAGTCTTTTCAATATAGATAACTGGGTTTTGACATCTATGTAAACATCATACATCCCATTCATAAGAGACTTAATATCATCTCCTTCTATATTTTCCTTGTTATA
>JACRPW010000017.1 GCA_016223005.1 Deltaproteobacteria bacterium
ATCATGTCAATAGCGCCTTCTTGAGGACAATCTTTAACACACAAGGTGCAGGCAATGCAAGAGACCTTGCATACCTTTCTTGCAACAGCGCCTTTGTCCTTGTTTCTGCAGTAGTTAAATAGTTTATGCTCAATGGGATGCATCTCAATTATAAATCTTGGACATGCCCTTGCGCATGCGCCGCACCCAATGCATGCATCATGGAATACAACAGGAAGCCCGTTATCGTTCATTGCCATTGCATCAAACTTGCATGACTCTACACAGTCGCTGTAGCCAAGACAGCCGTATGTGCAAGCCTTTTCTCCGCCAGTGAAATTTGCAGCAATACAGGTTTTTTCACCTTTATAAATCCCGGTCTTTAAAGTCTCCCTTTCACCGCCATGACACAGAACAACTGCAACAATCTTATTAGCCTTTTGCGCATCAACACCAAGAAATCTTGCAAGATTATCTGCAACCTCCTGTCCCCCTGCAACGCACCCTGTAACAGGCGCCTTTCCTACAAGGACTGCCTCTGCAAACATCCTGCATCCTGCAAGTCCGCACCCGCCGCAGTTTGAGTTAGGAATTATTGCCATAACAGCCTCAATCCTAGGGTCTTCCTCACAAAAGTCAAAACTCAAATCTCAAAACTACAACTCAAAACCAAAAAGTTAAAAAGTTTTAGGCTTAAAGTTTTGACATTTGACATTTGAGTTTTGAGATTTTTTTACCCCCTTATCAGTCCTGCGAAACCCATAAATGCCAATGCGAGCATGCCTGCTATTATTAGTGTTATTGAAATCCCTTTAAACACAGGAGGCACATCCGCAAATTCAAGTTCCTCCCTTATGCCTGACATCATGAGCATTGCTATTGTAAAACCTACACCTGTTCCAAAGCCAAAGAATATGCTCTGGATATAATTGTAATCTCTCAAGACCATAAAAAGCGCAAGCCCTAAAACAGCGCAGTTTGTTGTTATAAGCGGAAGATAAATGCCCATTGCCCTGTAAATCTGAGGGCTAGATTTCCTTAAAAACATCTCTACAAACTGAACAAGCGCTGCAATAATAATTATAAATGCAACATACTGTGTAAACGGCACATTAAATTTCACAAGGACATATGTCCATACGGGCCATGTTGTAGCAGCGGTGAGTGTCATGACAAATGTTGTGGCAAGCCCCATATTAAGGGCGCTCTCTGTTTTATTGGAAACGCCCAAAAACGGGCATATGCCAAGAAAATATGAAAGGACAAAATTGTTTACAATTGCCGCTGATATGAAAATTAAAATGACATCCATATTAATAATAAAATTCAAAAATCAAAGGTCAAAAGTCAAAACTACAAGTTAAAAGTCAAAACTTTTAGAAAATAGTTTTAAGGTTTTGCGTTTTAGTTTTGAATTTTGCGATTTGCATTTTGAGTTTTCATTTAATGCCCATGTGTTTCTGTTGCCTTTTTCTGCGATAGATAATTTACAAGAGCAACAAGAAAGCCAAATACAAAAAATGCGCCTGCCGGCAGTATCATCACTATCCACGGCTCAAACCAATTGCCGAGCAGTTTAATATCTAATATGCTGCCAAAACCAAACAATTCCCTTATTATACCCATTGCTGCAAGGCTTAATGTAAAGCCAATGCCGATGCCGATGGCGTCTATCGTAGATGGGATTATGGGGTGTTTTTGGGCAAATCCCTCTGCCCTTCCAAGTATTATGCAGTTGACAACAATCAATGGGACATAAGGTCCAAGCGCCTTTGATATCGGCGGAAACATTGCGGCAAGGAACATATCAGCGACAGTAACATACAAAGCAATAATGACAACATATGTTGCAATCCTTACCTCTGACGGCACGATCTTCCTTATAGCGGAAACACTTACATTTGCACAGAGCAAAACAAATAATGTTGCAAGCCCCATTGCAATGCCGTTTATGACTGAATTTGTTACAGCAAGGGCAGGGCATGTGCCTAAAACAAGCCTAAACGGCGGTATCTCATCCCACAACCCTTTTTTAAATTCATGCCAGAGATTGTATTCTGCCATTACTTTAAAACCTCGCCTTTTACTATTTCTTCTGAAGGAAAATTCTTCAGAACCTTTTCAACTGCATTGTTTATATTTTTAACAACCGCATCTGATGATATTGTTGCGCCTGTTATTGCTGTTATCTGGTTCGGTTTTTCAGGCTTGCGGTATTTAATATACTCTACCTTTGGCTTTATCTCAAGACCTTTGAACTGTCCTTCAAATGCAGGCTCTTTTATTCTGTTGCCAAGCCCCGGTGTTTCATTCTGCTCAAGAACCTTTATGGCTTTAAGTTTGAGATAATCTGTTGATAAACCGACCATGATTTTTATATTCCCCTGAAACCCTCCGCCGTTTGCCTCAAATGCAATGCCGACAGGACTGCCATTGGCGTCAATTCCTTTATAAACTATAAGTTTTTCTTTGCCAATTTCTTTTTCAATGGTTTTATATTCTTTTGCCTCTGGTAAGACAACAAAGATAGCCTCCTGCAATTCTCTTCTTTTATTTTCCTTAATAAGCGGGTCTGCAAAATGAAACACCTTGGCAAGTATGCCGCCTGATACTGCAGCAGTAATAGAAAGGACAAGTAGCATTTTTATAACCTTGCTGTTCATCCTATCCCCCCCTGTCCTCCTTCACCGAAAACCTTTGGTTTGGTGTGTCTGTTTAGAAGCGGTGTAAATGCATTCATAAGGAGTATGGAATACATGACACCCTCAGGGAGTCCGCCAAAAAGCCTTATAATAACAACGAGAAATCCTGCAAAGATTACAAAGAGCCACTGTCCGATGGGTGTTGTGGGTGTTGTAACCATATCAGTTACCATAAACCATGCGCCGAGCATTGCACCGCCTGCAAGTATGTGAAATAAAGGGTCAGGATATTTTTCAGGGTTTGCAAACCAGAAGATTGCACCAAAGAATGCAATGGAACCAAGGTAACCAAGCGGCATCTTCCAGTTTATATAACCCTTGTATCTCAAATAAAGCCCGCCCAAAATAATTGCAATTGCAGATGTCTCGCCAAGAGAGCCTGCCACATTTCCAAACAGTAAATCCAGATGAGGTGTGAGTTTTTGCTCAAACTTCATAAGTGCAAGGGGTGTGGCGGCAGATACAGCATCAATACCCTGTTTTGCAGCCTTTGTCAGAGGTTCGCTCCATGTGGTAGTAAGCACAGGATATGTTGCCATCAAAAATGCCCTTCCTAAAAGTGCAGGATTGAATATATTATAGCCGAGACCTCCGAAGATTTGTTTGCCCATGCCTATTGCAAAGACACTGCCTAGCGCTGCTGCGTATAAAGGAAATGACGGAGGAAGTGTGAGTGCCAAAAGCATCCCTGTTATTATTGCGCTGCCGTCCCATACTGTTATTGGTTTGCGTCTGATTTTTTGGACAGCATACTCAGTAAGCATGCAGGCAATTACGCATGTAACACCCAGCAAAAGTGCATTCAAGCCAAAGAAATATATACTCGCAAGAGAGGCGGGTAAGAGTGCAAGAACAACCGTATGCATAATCTTCGGCACATTATCTTTTGTAGAAAAATGAGGTGATGAAGAGACAACGAGCCTGTCAATTGAAGGCTGTATAATCTCTTTAGGTTTGTCTTGTGGTTTATTTTGTGTTTTCTCGTCCATAGGTTTTTATAAAATCAAAAATAAAATATCAAAAGTCAAAATGACAAATTAAAATGTAAAAGTGAAACTAAACTGGATTCCCCGAATAAATCGGGGAATGACGGATTAAAGGTATTTTCAGGTGCAATACCTTAATTTTAATCTTTGATATTTAATCTTTAATATTTTTTTATTTGCTACTTCCCTTTTCAGCCTCTCTTACCCTTAATTTACCGACCCTTAACCACTGAACCAATGGTCTGTTTGAAGGGCATGTCCACGAACAGCATCCGCATTCTATACAGGAAACGCCCCCCCATGCCCTGAACTTATCAGGCTCATTAAACCTTGCATAATCTGTAAGTCTGTAAGGCATAAGATTAACAGGACATACCTCAACACATCTGCTGCACTTTATGCAGGGCTGATATTCAGCAGGTCTTACTAAATCACCCGCCAGAACTGTTATGCCTGATGTGCCTTTTATAACAGGGACTTCAAGATTTGTCTGGCTAATACCCATCATTGGTCCGCCCATTATAACAAGTTTTTCTCCATCACCCTTAATACCGCCGCACTGGTTTACCACTTCATCAAAGGATGTCCCTATCCTTACCAGAAGGTTTTTAGGCTCATTTATACCATTACCGCTTACTGTAACAACCCTTTCAAGAAGTGGTTTATCATATTTAACTGCATCGTAAACCGCTTTAGCAGTCCCTACATTCTGCACAACAACGCCGACATCCATTGGAAGTTTGCCTACCGGGACCTTCCTGTTAAGGATTGCCTTTATAAGCATCTTTTCAGCGCCCTGCGGATATTTTGTTTCCAGTGGGATAATCTTTAAATCAGGGATGATTGATCTCTTTACATTTTCCAGAGCACCTATTGCATCAGGTTTGTTTTCCTCTATTCCTATATAGCCGCTGCTGACACCCAGCGACTTCATTATCAACTTCATTCCCCACAGAATCTTTTCAGGCCATTCAATCATGAGCCTATGGTCAGATGTCAGGAACGGTTCACATTCACAGCCGTTGAGTATAACAGAATCTATCTTTTTATCCTTTGGAGGAGAGAGTTTTACAACAGTAGGAAATGCAGCGCCGCCAAGACCAACAATGCCTGCCTCTCTTATAGCAGTCTTTATCTCCTCAATGGATAGTTTATCAATATCAATACCGATTTGCCTGCTGTCCCACTGCCTTTGCGTCCCATCCCCTTCTATAATAATGGACATGACCTTACTGCCGGAAGGGTGCGGATATTTTTCTATCTCTTTAACCTTGCCATTGATTGTTGAGTGTACAGGAGATGTTACAAAGGTATTTGCATCACCGATTTTCTGACCCTCTACAACCGTATCGCCCTTTTTAACAATAGGCTGGCACGGGGCGCCAAGGTGCTGCTGCAAAGGGATTGCAACCTTTTTTGTCAGGGCTGCCTTTTCAGTCTTTTTTCCGGCTGTGAGTTCTTTATGATAGTTCGGGTGTATTCCATGTTTAAATGTATTAAGTGCCATAAGATAGTTGTTGTAAAGCCGTTTTTCTTTATCAGGTTTAAAACCATATGTCAAGATTTCTTTATTTTTTTAAACTTTTTTAAACTTTCTTTATTTTTTTCATTTGTCATTTACATTTATAAATAGTTACAGATTTTATTATTAAGATTTGTTATAGTTGAACCCGATTATATTAGGTTTGTTTCTCACATCCTACTTCTCACATCACATGGAGGCATTATGTCTTTTGACACACTATGGTTTGAATTCTTTTTAATCTTTATACTGATTATTGCAAATGGTTTTTTTGCAGGTTCTGAGATAGCCTGTTTTTCAG
This sequence comes from Deltaproteobacteria bacterium, assembly GCA_016223005.1. Taxonomy (NCBI): domain Bacteria; kingdom Pseudomonadati; phylum Myxococcota; class Myxococcia; species Deltaproteobacteria bacterium. The sequence continues at coordinate 5,491 of JACRPW010000017.1, forward strand.
AATATACCTGTATGGCCCATCTATGAATTCAGTGAAATAATATCAATAGGGCTCGTGGTTATTGTAATCTCTTATGTTACGCTCATAATAGGCGAACTTGCGCCAAAGTCTCTTGCGCTTAGATATGCAGAAGGCATTGCCTGTTTTTCAGCAAAGCCTATTAATTTGTTATCAAAAGGAACAGCCTTTTTTGTAAGGGTGCTAACTACCTCTACTAATATCATCTTGAAACTATTTGGGACAAAGGGTCTTGAGGAAAGGGCATTTATATCAGAAGAAGAGATAAAATATTTTGTCAAAGAGGGCATGGAAAAGGGCATATTTGAGGAAACAGAACAGGAGTTGATTCACAGCGTATTTGATTTTGCAGACACAACTGTAAAAGAAATTATGGTGCCACGACATAAATTCAGCGCTATTGATATAAATTCACAACAAGATGAGGCGCTGGATTTTCTTATAGAAACAGGCTTTTCAAGGTACCCTGTTTACAAAGATACTCAAGAACATATAGTGGGAATCCTTTATAACAAGGATGTATTCAGGCTCTTAAAAGAGAATAAACCTTTGGATTTGAGTAAAATAGTCCGCGCCCCTCATTTTGTCCCTGATACAATTATGATAAGCAAACTCTTAAAGGACATGCAAAAAAAGAGGGTGCATATGGCGATTGTAGTAAATGAGCACGGCGAGGTTGACGGCCTTGTAACAATAGAAGACCTTCTTGAAGAAATCGTCGGTGAGATAGAAGATGAGTATGACATAGAAAAAGGCGGCATGATAGAAAAACTTAAAGACGGCACAATGCTCATAGACGGCTCTGCCCCGATTATAGACCTGCAGGACAGGGGACTGCCGTTTGAGGATACAGAAGAGTATCATACATTAGCAGGGTTCATGCTTACAAGACTTCAGAAGATACCAAGAGGCGGTGAATTTGTTACCCACATGGGTTATAGGTTTACAGTGGTTGATGTAGAAGGGAAAAGGGTAGTAAAGGTAAAGGTGGAACAACTGCCGCAGGGAAAATAAAAGGCTGCACAATGAATTTCTATCTGATAAGCATCTTCCTTATCTCTTCTACTGCAAGTAAGATTACAGGGAGTATAACAAGAAATAGCCAATCGTTTATGCCAAGCGGAGCAAGTCCAAAGACCTTTTGTAAAAACGGTGTATAGATTAAAAGGCATATTAAAATTATCTCAATAAGTATTCCGAATAAGACGAACCTGTTTTTAAATAATCCTATTTTGAAGATGGATTCTTTTTCTGCCCTGCATGCAAAGACATTCCCTATTTGTGATGCAACTATGCCTGCAAGGGTCATGGTTGTTGCTGTTGTATAAATTACACCTTCTGACGGCATTGGCATTCCCCTTTCCCATCCTCTTGTTAAATAAACAAAAAAGAAGCCAGCAAGACACAAGAATGCCTCAATTGGTCCTAAGAAAAAATATGCCCTTGAAAGAAGTTTAAAATCCAACAGTTTTTTATTTCTTGATCTCGGAGGCTCATCCATTATGCCTTTTTCAGGAGGTTCTACACCAAGCCCGAGTGCAGGGACAACATCTGTGCCTAAATCAACGAGCAAAATTTGCATAACTGTCAAAGGGAGGGGAATCTTAAAAAGCACAAATGCAATGAATGGAATAATCTCCGGGATATTACTTGCAAAGATGTATGTAACAAACTTCTTTATATTGGCGTAAACAGCCCTCCCTTCTTTTATTGCCTCAACAATGGTTGCAAAGTTGTCGTCTGTTAAAATAATCTCTGCTGACTCCTTTGCGACATCGCTTCCGCGCATGCCCATTGCAATGCCTATATCAGCCTTTTTTAATGCAGGTGCATCATTCACGCCGTCTCCTGTTACTGCCACAACCTCGCCGTTAGACTGGAGTGCCTCAACAATACGGAGTTTGTCTTTTGGTTCAACCCGTGCAAAGATAGTTTCGCCGCGCCTTAAAACCTCTTTTAACCCCCGATGAGATAATTGCGACAATTCAGTGCCGTCTATTATCTTTACATCCTCTCCTATACCGACATCCTTTGCTATTGCCTGCGCAGTCAAACCATAATCGCCTGTAATCATAATAATCCGTATGCCTGCCCTATGGCACATGGAGACAGCCTCTTTTACCTCACACCTCGGCGGGTCATTCATTGCAATAAGACCCAAAAATATCAAAGCCCTTTCTACCTCTTCAGCAGTTGGTTGTTTTTTAACTCCAAACTCTGAGCCCCGAACTCCTAACTCTCTATATGCAACTGCCAGTATCCTCAAACCAGCTCCTGCCATTAAATCATTCTGCTTCAATATTTCATCCATTTCCTCATCCAATAGTTCAACAATCTCTCCGTTTTTATATATATATGTGCATAACTCCAATGTCTCCTTTGATGCCCCTTTAACATAGGCAATAATTTTTTCGCTCCTGACCCCTGCCCCCTGACTCCTGACTTCCTCATGCACTGTTGTCATTCTCTTTCTTATTCTTTCAAACGGGATATGTCCGATTCTGGCATATACTTTTTTTAATTCCTGATACCTAATCCCTGCCTTTTCTGCAGCAGTAATAATTGCCCCTTCTGTAGGGTCTCCTAAAACTTGCCAGAATGGTTTTTCTCTTGATGGAGGAATCAGATGGGCATTATTGCACAGACTTGCAGCCTTTAATAGTTCATGTATGCCTTCGTTTTTCAAGGCATTTTCATCAAGCACTTTGCCGTCAAAGATAAATTCGCCTGCTGGTTCATACCCATTACCTCTCACTTGGACTACCTTACCGTTCACACAAAGTCTGGTAACGCACATCTCATTTGTAGTAAGTGTCCCTGTTTTATCAGTGCATATAACTGTCGTAGAGCCAAGGGTTTCAACAGCAGAAAGTTTCTTAACAACAGCCCCTTTTCTTGCCATCCTCTGGACAGCCATGGCAAGGGAAAGGGTTACAGTTGGGAGGAGTCCTTCAGGCACATTTGCAACTATAATGCCTATGGCAAATATAAAACTCATTGCAAGAGAAAGCCCGCCAAAACTGTAGCCAAGCCCAAAGAATAATATGCCTGTGGCAACGGCTATAATCGTTACAGTTTTTGTTACCCTCACCATTTCTTTTTGCAAAGGACTCATCTCATCCTTTATTGCCTGAGTCATATATGCAACCTTGCCTATTTCAGTGTCCATGCCTGTAGCAGTAACAACAGCCTTGCCTCTGCCAGAAATAACCCCTGTGCCTGCAAATATCAGGTTTGGCATCTCTGTCCATATAAAGTTTCTGCCGTTTTCAATAGACCCTGCAGTTTTGTAAACAGGTTTAGATTCACCTGTAAGAGAGCTGTTATCAACACGAATGTCATCTGCCTCAATAAGCCTTCCGTCAGCAGGCACATTATTCCCTTCTTCAAGAAGCATGATGTCCCCGGGTACAAGTTCATCTGCAGAAACCTCTTTTTCAATACTATCCCTTAAGACATTTACCCTTTGCGGTAAAAGTCTCTGCAGCGCCTCCACAGCCTTTTCTGCCTTATACTCCTGCCAGAAACTAAAAACTGCATTTATAATAATGACAAGGAATATTGCCCATCCAAGTTCAGGCATACCTGCAATAAATGCCATAACACCGCCTGACCAGAGGAGTATGGCAAATAGGTTTGTGAGGTTCTGCAGGAAATCATAGAAGAGTTCACTCTTTTTAATCCTCTTAATATCATTTGAGCCGACTGTTTTGAGCCGCTTTAAAATATCTTCACTTGTGAGCCCGTTTTCTTTTGTAGATAATTCAGAAAATATCTCGTCCTTACCCAAAGGTAAATGGGTGCCGCTTTCTTTTATTGGGGAGATAATGAGAAACAGGATATGTGTCCTTTGTTTCCTTTTTGTTGGATGGGGGATTCCGTTTTTGGATATAGCAACTACAATCTTTATATCAGGGACATCCTCTGATATTGAGTGGAATATTGCAGAGCCTGTGCCTGAAAGCACACCGTCAATACTCTCATGGTCTGTTAATGTCTTAAGGGATTCCTCTTCCTTGCACCTTTTTTCACCCAAAGCGCAGACCATGCCCCTCAATGCCTCTTTGTGATTCGGTGCATTGAAGTCAAGGATGATATATTCATGTGACAGAAACAGGGAAAGGTTCATGAGAGTTTACAGTGCCTTTTGATTGGTGTCCCCTTTTGTTTCGTATATGTCAAGAAAATATGGGAAGTGTCCCTATATTGTCCTATATTGTCCATAGAACTCACATCAAAAAATAAAGCACCAGCGGTGTTATAAAGAGGCTTACTATTGTGCTCATGGCAATTATTGATGCTACAAGTTCGGAATGGAGTTTATATCTGTAACTTACAATAAAGTTTATAACAGCAGAGGGCATAGACGACGAGAGGATTATTATCTTTTGTTCAATTCCTTTAATCCCAAAAGAAATCGTCACAAGATATGCCAGTATTATCCCTCCAAAAATCCTTATTATTGTCCCTGCTATTGACAAACCAAAAGAGGTGATATGGGTTGAACGGAGGTGATAGCCAAGGCTAATAAGCATAAGCGGGATAGTGGCTGCACCAAGCATGTCCATAGTTAGAAATAATGGCTGAGGGATGGGAGTTTCAGTAAGGTTTAACAGCATGCCTGTAATCGCTGCGTATATCAACGGTAGTTTTAACATCTCATATAACCCGCCATCTCCTTTTGCAATGTAGATACCAATGGAATAAACCATAATGCTTATCGCTACATAGTATAAGACCGCAATTGTCAGTCCGTCACTGCCAAATGCAAGTAAGGCTAATGGAAATGCCATATTGCCTGAATTCATAAACATCGTAGGGAGATAGAACCCCCTTAAATCTTTTTTATTAACTATCGTAAGGTAGATAAAACTTATAAGCCCTGTGCCTATAACAACAATAACTGCTGCCCCTGATACTGTAAGCAGTTCACTTAAAATAAGTTTCTTCTTTACAAGGGATGAGATAACAAGGGATGGGATTGTGATGTACAGGAGGATATTTATTACGGGTTCAAGGCTTAATTTTTTGAACCTCGCAAATATATAGCCAATGCCGATAATACTGAAAACAGGGAATACAATTGAAAGGACATTAAGGACGGGCCTAAAGATACACTGGTTCTTATCCTATTACCATTAGCGTCTCATCAGGGTTTACTGAATCTCCAACCTTTACATATATTTTTTTAACAGTGCCGTCTATCGGCGTATGAACTTCATTTTCCATCTTCATTGATTCAATAGTCAGGACAGTATCACCTGCCGATACCTTATCCCCTTCAGATACCTTTATACTTGTTACCTTGCCAGGAATTGGGGCTGTAACATCACCCTTTTCCTTTGCCCTTGGTCTTGCAGACTGTGTGGTCAGTTTTGCCTCTATCTCACCACCCATAGTTGGTATAATCTCTGTCAGGGACTCTATCATTACCTCTTCAAGCCTGTCATCAATCTTAAGAAAGAATGGCCTCTTGCCTTCTACCTTGTGCCCTGCACCTGCAACCTTTACACGATAGGATTCTCCGTGGACAGTTACTATGAATTCACTTGGCGCTAAGAGAGGCGATTGTGCGACCTGTGTTTCTTTTTCTTTTACAGGCTCATCAATCGGTTCAGGTTCTAGTTTCCCGCTGTCCCTTTGCTCAAAATATTCCAAAGCCACATTCGGGAATAATGCATATGAAAGCACATCCTCAATATTTTTTGCATTAGCCCCTATTTCCCTTGTGAGTTTATCCAGTTCAGGTTCCAACAAATCAGCAGGTCTGCATGTTATAGATTCTTCTTTTCCTATTGCCTTTTTCTGAACCTTTTTATCTATCTTTCCCTGTGGGGTGCCGTATAACCCTTTAAGATAATTTTTGATTTCACTTGTTATAACCTTATACCTTTCACCTGTTAAGATATTAAGTGTTGCCTGTGTGCCGACAATCTGACTTGTTGGTGTAACCAGAGGCGGGTAACCTAAATCCTTTCTGACCTTTGGGATTTCCTTAAGAACTTCATTCATCTTGCCGATTGCATTCTGCTCTTTTAACTGGGCTGCAAGATTGGATATCATTCCTCCCGGCACCTGAACAACCAGTGTCCTTGTGTCCACCCCTGTATATTCGCTTTCAAATCTCTTGTATTTTTTACGCATATCCCTGAAGTATTCTGCAATCTCTGTCAAAAGTCCCAGACTTAACCCTGTATCATAATGCGTATCTTTTAATGCAGCAACGATGCTCTCTGTCGGAGGCTGGGATGTGCCTGATGCCATAGAAGATATTGCAGTGTCAACAATCTGTGCCCCTGCCTCTATTGCCTTTAAATAACTCATTGCTGCCAGGCCGCTGGAATCATGGGTATGGATGTGTATCGGAACACCGACCTTTTCAATCAGTCGTGTTACCAGATTATAAGCCTCATAAGGTGTCAGGAGACCTGCCATATCCTTTATGCAGATTGTATCAGCGCCCATCCTCTCAAGTTTTACTGCCATTTCAACAAGCATATCATGGGTATGGACAGGACTGGTTGTATAACATACTGTTGCCTCTACAAATCCCTTTACCTCCTTTGCAGCCTTTATTGCAACCTCCAGATTTCTGATGTCATTTAAGGCATCAAATATCCTAAAAACATCAACACCGTTCTTTTTTGACCGTTCAATAAATTTTTTAACAACATCATCCGCATAGTGCCTGTATCCAACAAGATTTTGTCCGCGCAAAAGCATCTGAAGTCTTGTATTCGGTATCGCCTTTCTAAATGCACGGAGCCTTTCCCACGGGTCATCCTTCAGGAATCTTAAGGCTGTATCAAAGGTAGCACCGCCCCATGCCTCCAATGACCAATAGCCAACCCTGTCCAACTTCTTTGCACCTTCAAGCATGTCAGCAGTCCGCACCCTTGTAGCAAGGAGCGACTGATGGGCATCCCTTAAAACAGTATCCGTTATATATACCTTATGATTTTTTATTTTATTTTTTAGCATACAAACTACTCTCCCTGTTTTTTTATAACCTGCCCTTTAACAAGTTGTCTACAACCGACGGGTCTGCAAGGGTTGAGGTATCTCCCAAATCATGGACATCCCCTGCTGCTATCTTTCGTAAAATCCTTCTCATGATTTTGCCGCTCCGGGTCTTTGGCAAACCAGCAGCAAACTGGAGTTTGTCAGGGACAGCAATCGGTCCTATAACAGTCCTTACATGGGCAGCAAGCATCTTCTTGAGTTCATCTGCTGGTTTATAGCCATCTTTCAGTGTTACATAAGCATAAATGCCTTCACCTTTAATCTCGTGTGGACAGCCTACAACCGCTGCCTCTGCAACAGATTCATGGCTCACAAGGGCTGACTCAACCTCTGCTGTCCCAATCCTGTGTCCTGATACATTTAGGACATCGTCCACCCTTCCCATGAGCCAGTAATCTCCGTCTTCATCAATCCTTGCACCATCTCCTGTAAAATATTTCCCCGGGAACCTTGTAAAGTAAACCTCTTTTACCCTTTTATTATCAGGGTCTCCGTATGTTCCACGGAGTATCCCTGGCCACGGCTTTTCTATAACAAGATATCCGCCTTCATTCACACCTGCGACTGTGCCATCCTCTTTTAAAACCATCGGCACAACCCCTGGAAACGGTCTGCCCGCTGAACCGGGCTTTAGTGTCATGGCGCCTGGAAGCGGTGTTATAAGGATTCCGCCTGTCTCTGTCTGCCACCATGTATCAACGATTGGAAGTTTCCCCTTTCCCACATTGGTATAATACCACATCCACGCCTCAGGGTTAATTGGTTCACCAACTGTGCCAAGCACCCTGAGTGATGACAGGTCATGCCTGTTTACCCATCCTTCCCCTTCTTTCATAAGTGCACGGATTGCTGTTGGCGCTGTATAAAATATATTTACCTGATGCTTATCAACGATTTCCCAGAACCTCCCGGGATTTGGATATGTAGGAATACCTTCAAACATCAAACTTGTGGCACCACTGCTTAACGGCCCGTAAATAATATAACTATGACCTGTCACCCATCCGATATCAGCCGTGCAGAAATGTATATCCTCATCATGGTAATCAAATATCCAAAAACCTCCGAATACCACACTGTGGATTGCCCCTATCCTTCCGCATGCAAGCATGGAGATTACAAGTTCAGGTATCATCGGGAGATAAATGGTAACCCTATCCCCCTTTTTAATGCCGTGTTTTTTTAGAACATTGGCAAATCTGTTGACCTCGTAATAGAGCTGCTGATAGGTATATGTCTTATATGAACCGCCGTCCGCCTCCCATATTATAGCGGCCTTGTTTCTTATGGGTGTATTTATAAACCTGTCCAAACAGTTGTATGATACATTTAATTTCCCGCCAATAAACCACTTTACTTCAGGTTTTTCAAAATCCCATTCAAGAACCTTATCCCATTTTTTAAACCATGTTATATGCCTTTCAGCCATTTGAGACCAAAAATCTTCGGGTTCGCTGACAGACCTTTGATAGAGTTTTTCATATTCCCTCATACCCTTTATATGAGCCTTGTCCATCATTTCTTTAGACGGCTCAAAAACCCTTTTTTCTGCCATCAAGACATCAAAGCCTTTATTTTGCATAACTTGCTCCTGTTAAAATCCGTAGTATGCTGCGATTGAAGCAGATATTGCAGCCACCTTGTCTACAGGATCCCCAAATTCATCGTAGTTAAGAAGTTCGGGTTTTCTGTCAATATATCCTGTATCAATATTACCAATTCTAAAATCCTCATCCATCATAACCTTTCTTAAAAACGGTATGGTTGTTTTTACCCCTCTTATTACAAATTCATCCAAAGACCTCTTCATCCTGCTTACAGTCTCATCCCATGTCATGCCATGGACAACCAGTTTTACTACCATTGAGTCATAGAAACCGGGTATTACATAATCCTTATATATTGCACCATCTATCCTGACGCCTATGCCGCCGGGGGAATAGTATGCTGTTACCCTGCCCGAATTCGGTGCAAAGTTTCGCTTCGGGTCTTCAGCGCAAATCCTGCACTGCATTGCAAAGCCTCGGAAATTTATATCCTCCTGCCTGATATTTAGTTTCTTGCCTGCAGCAATCTCAATCTGTTTTTTTACTAAATCAATACCTGTAATCTCCTCAGTAATGGTATGCTCAACCTGAATACGGGTATTCATCTCAAGAAAATAGAAATTCCTGTTATTATCCACCAGAAACTCAACTGTGCCTGCATTTGTATAATTTGACGCCTTTGCTGCCTTGACCGCAGTCTCGCCCATCTTCTGCCTCATTTCATCGTCAAGCAGAAGAGAAGGGGCAATCTCTATAAGTTTCTGATGCCTCCTCTGAATAGAACAGTCCCTTTCGCCAAGATAGATTATGTTTCCATATTTGTCAGCAAGGATTTGAAACTCAATATGATGAGGTCTTTCAATAAATTTTTCAATAAAGACATCTGAACACCCAAAGGCTGATTTTGCCTCTGACTGTGCTATTTCAATCCCTTTAATAAGTTCCTTTTCATCCCTTGCAATTCGCAGCCCCCGCCCCCCGCCGCCGCCAGATGCCTTTACCATTACAGGGTAGCCAATGCTGTTTGCAAATTTGAGCGCCTCATTTTTAGAATTTATCCTGCCATTTGTCCCCGGTACAACAGGCACACCTGCCTTTTTTACAAGGTTCCTTGCCCTTACCTTATCTCCCATATCCTTTATGGTCTTGCTTGTCGGACCTATAAAAGTGATGTCCTTTTTCTCGCACAGCTCTGCAAAATCAGGGTTTTCAGCAAGAAAACCGTAACCAGGATGGACTGCGTCAACACCAACCTTTTGCGCAAGGTCAACAATCCTGTGGATATTGAGATACCCTTCTATTGGTCCAGGACCAACAAGATATGACTCGTCAGCCTTTTTAACATAAAGGGATGTGAAATCTGGCTCTGAATATATTGCAACGGTGGCAATACCGAGTTCCTTGCAAGCCCTTATAACACGGGTTGCTATCTCCCCCCTGTTTGCTATGAGAACCTTTTTAAACATATCAAGGATTATAAAACTAGCCTATTAAACCCTTTTGTGTCAAGGCAAAATTGATTTGAAAATTGACCTGAAATTTATATTGAGGATTTAAAAATTCTAACTTATAATCTCCTGCATAAATTATTTTTGTATAACACCCTGCGAGAAAAATAGTGTCTTTCTTGACTATCGTATTAACCATTCTAATAATCTTCCCCTATACTGCACATGGAGAGCAGAATCCTTTGCAAAGATACTGGGAAAGACCAATTCCATTTCAGAATACTAAATTTCCACTCTATCCTGATGCATGCGGAGAGTGCCATAAAGACCAACACGAGAACTGGAAAGATTCTCTTCACAGCAGGGCAGTTGGTCCTGGACTGCTTGGACAACTGGGGAAAGATTTTAAATCTGTCCCCACAAACCCTGAATCTTCCATGTCCTGTTATTTCTGCCATGCGCCGATGACGGAGCAGGCAGAGGTAAAGACAGGGGCAATGGGCAAGGGGCAAGGGGCAAGTAACTACATTAAAAACCAATCATTCGACAATAGACTTAAACTTTCAGGTGTTTCTTGCAGTGTGTGTCATTTGAGAAAGGGGAAGGTTTATGGACCGCAAAAAAGAGAAGTCAGAAGTCAGAAGTCAGAAGTCAGAAATAAAAGACAAAACGCACATGATGGTTTTATAGAAAAGGCATTTTTTGAAAAGGCGGAGTTCTGTGCGGCATGTCATCAATTGGATGAGGGGTATGAATTGAACGGCAAGGTTCTTACAAACACATACAGGGAGTGGAAGGAGAGTATCTACGGAAAAAATAATGTTACATGCCAGAACTGCCACATGCCTGACAGGCAGCACCTCTGGCGTGGAATCCATAACCCAGAGATGGTTAAAAAAGGGATAACCATTGATGCAGTCAGGGAAGGGAAAAAGGCAAAAATTGTAATTACAAATACAGGGGTCGGTCATTATTTTCCGACATATACAACACCCATAGTGGTCGTCAAAGGCTATATGCAGGATAATAATGGCAGCGCTATACCTGAATCAGTGAAAGTAAGGTATATAGGACGGAGGGTCAGCCTTGACCTTTCTAATGAGTTTTTTGATACCCGAATATCACCGCAGGGAAAATTTGAATTTACTTATGAGATAAAGAAATTATATAATAAAAATAAATCTGTATTTGAGGTTTGGGTTTATCCGGACGATTTTTATAACAGATTTTATAAGGAACTCTTAAAAGGCGATGATAAAAACCTTAATAGGAAAGAAATAGAAGAGGCTTTAAAGATAACAGAGGAATCAGGTTATCAGTTGTTCAGGGAAAATTTATAAAAAGAAGGGAGGAAAATGCCATGAAAAAAATCTATGCAATCCTGATTGCTATGTGTCTCCTGTCTCTGCCGTCTGTAGGTATTACAGCCGATGACAGAATTACTGTAAAGGAACTCAAGGCAAAGATGGATAAGGGAGGAGACATAGTAATTCTTGATGCAAGGGTATCATCGTCTTATCTGGATAGTATGGTAAAGATTAAAGGCGCTGTCAGGATAGACCCCGATTCCATTGAAAGGAAGTATCAGGTTTTACCAAAGGATAAGGAAATTATTGCATACTGCACCTGACCCGATGAATACACAAGCGCCCGTGTGGTGCGATTCTTAATGGGTAAAGGTTTTAGAAAGGTAGCGGCGCTTCTTGGCGGTTTTGATGCATGGGTTGAGGCAGGATATCCTGTAGAGCCAAAGTAAGAAAACAGTCAAGGTTGTGAAATATAAGAACCCCGGTAATGAACACTGGGGTTCTTCGTTTGATGAGATACATAACGGAGGTCTTTTGTGTATAAAAATATCCTTTTACCACTTGATAATTCTCTTTACTCCAACTACTGCATAGATTTAGGCATATATCTGGCAAAGGCAAAAGCAGAGGGACATCCACGATGACCTGATAACAAAAGGACTTCAGATAATATCAGACTCGTATCTGGATGTGTTTGAAAACAGGTGCAAAGAGGAAGGCATATCTTACAGCCGAAAGGCAATGGAGGGGAAAAATTATCTTGAGATAGTAAAGGATGTTCAGGCAAGTGATTACGACCTTGTGATAATTGGTTTTTTAGGTCTCGGCGCTGTGAATAAAAGTCGGGTTGGGAGCGTGTGCGAAAGGGTTGTCAGGAGAATAAAAAAAGATGTCCTTATTGCAAAGGACAATCGCATTCCTAAAAAGATAGCAGTTGGTATTGACGGAAGTCCAAATTCATTCGGGGGGCTTAAATCTGCGATTGCAATAGCACGGCTCTTTAATTCCGAAGTAACCTGTATTGCAGCCTTTGACCCCAATTTTCATTATTCAGCATTTAAAAACATTGCAGGCGTCCTGTCAGATGAGGCAGGTAAAATCTTTAAATTCAAAGAGCAGGAAAAACTACATGAGGAAATCATTGACAAAGGACTGGCAAAAATATATCAAGACCATCTAAATATTGCTTATAATATTGCAAAGGATGATGGACTTGAGATAAAGACAGAACTCTTGACAGGCAAGGCATTTGAAGAGATTTTGAAATATGTGGAAAGAGAAAACCCTGATTTGCTTGTAATGGGGCGGGTTGGCGTGCATGCAGTGCCTGAACTAGATATAGGCAGCAATACGGAAAACTGCTTCAGGCTTGCAAAATGCAATATCTTGATTTCAGGGAAAGAATACAGGGGCAAGAGACAGGGGCAAGGGGTGAAAAGCATGCTTTTCACGGGTAAGGGGCAAGAGGCAGATGCAGGGATAACATGGACAAAAGATGCTTTGGACTTGCTTGAAAAGGTGCCGCCTTTTGCAAAGGGGATAGTGATGCAAACAGTTAATGATTACGCTGTTAAAAAGGGATACAAGGAAATAGATGTAAAAGTCATGCAAGAGGCAAGGGGACAAATGATGGGAAAAGGCAAAGAAAGTTGATATGTCAAACCCTGAATCAAGTTCAGGGCAGGCTCTAAAGGTTTGAGTTACATTATTGATATAGCAATGGTTTTGAGGTTCACGCATTTTTTGGGGATAAATATATGAACAAAGAAACCATCTTAAAATTCATGCGGCAGGAGACATACAGACCTTTGTCATTCGGGGAACTTTCCGGGGTATTTGGTGTTCCCAAAAAGGACAAGCAGGGATTTAAAAGACTTGTGATGGACTTGGTTCATGAAGGGGATATAGTTAAGATAAAAGGCGGGAGATTCGGCATTCCAAATAAGATGAACCTTGTTACAGGAACACTTGAATGCCATCCTGACGGGTTTGGTTTTGTCATACCTGATGAAGGCGGAGAGGATGTATTTGTAAGGCATAAGTTGTTAAAGGGTGCAATGCACGGGGATAAGGTTGTTGTCAGGGTAGAGGGTTTTAAATCTGCCGCTGCATTGGGTAAGCAGGGGAAAGGCGGCAAGAGAGAGGGAAGGATTATAAGAATATTAGAAAGGGTAAATAAGAATATTGTCGGAAGATTTGAAAGGGCAAAGGGGTTTGGTATTGTTGTGCCTATGAATGAGAGGATTACTGCAACCTGTGTTATACCCCTAAATAAGGAATGTGGCGCAAAGGATGGTGATGTGGTAGTAGCAGAGGTTACAAAGTGGCACGAATACGCAGACGCACCTTTGCCTGCAAAGGTTATTTCTGTGCTTGGTGATTATGAAGACCCTGATGTAGAGGCAGAGGTTATTGCAATAAAGCACAACCTTAATTACAGGTTTCCTAAAGATGTCCTTTATGAGGCAAGGAATATCTCACAAGCAGTTGAGGCGCATGATATAAAGGGCAGATACGATTTAAGGGATATGCCGACTGTTACAATAGACGGCGAGACTGCAAAGGATTTTGATGATGCGGTTTCAATAGAAAAGCGGAAGGGCGGTGGTTACAGGCTGTGGGTTTCTATAGCAGATGTAAGCCACTATGTGAAAGAAGGTTCTAATATTGATAAAGAGGCATTTGCAAGGGGAACGAGTGTCTATTTTCCCGGCAGGTGCATACCCATGCTCCCCGAGGAATTGAGCAATGGCATATGCAGTCTTAATGCAAATGTTGACAGGCTTGCATTTACTGCAGAGATGGAATTTGATAATAATGGAATAATTACTGGTTATAAATTTTATGAAAGTGTAATAAAGAGTATTGAGAGGATGACCTATACATCTGTAAAGGGTATCCTTGATGGAGATGATTATTTAAGGAAAAGATATGCCCATCTTGCCTCTGACTTAACTATAATGGAGGAACTTGCCCTTAAACTTAAAAAGGACAGGGCAAAGAATGGCAGCATTGACTTTGACCTTCCTGAACCCCAGTTGATTCTTGATATAGAAGGCAGGGTTGAAGATATTGTCCGATCGGAAAGGAACATCGCCCACCAGATAATTGAAGAGTTTATGCTTCTGGCAAACAGGTGTGTTGCAATGTTTATGGCGGGTTCAAATGTGCCTTTTGTATACAGGGTGCATGAGAGGCCTGATGAGGAAGACATGCTTGATTTCAGGGAATTCATATCAAACTTTGGTTATCATCTGGAATGGAGAGAAAATGCGGCGCCAAAGATGTTTCAAGGTGTATTAAAAAAGGCTGAGGGAAAACCTGAGGAGAAACTGATAAATCATGTGCTGCTCCGCTCAATGAAACAGGCAAGGTATTCAGAGGAGAATATCGGACACTTCGGACTTGCCTTTGATTTTTATACACACTTTACATCTCCAATCAGAAGGTATCCAGACTTGATTGTTCACAGGCTTTTAAAAAGACAGGTTAAGAAGAGATTTTCTGATAAGGAAAAAGAAATGTGGACTTCTGTTTTACCTGACATTGCAGGACATACATCAAAGATGGAAAGGAATGCAATGGAGGCAGAGAGGGAGATTGTTGATTTAAAAAAGACGCAGTTTATGATGGATAAGACAGGCGAGTTGTTTGACGGCATTATATCAGGTGTTACCTCATTTGGTTTCTTCGTTGAATTAAAAGAATATTTTATTGAAGGTCTTGTGCATGTATCAAGCCTTAAGGACGATTATTACATATTTATAGAAAAGCAGCATTCCCTTGTTGGAGAGCGGACAAAGAAGAGGTTCGGGGTTGGGGATGATGTCAGGGTAAAGGTTTGTAAGGTTGACATAGGTAAAAGGCAGATAGACCTTGCGATGGTTAATACCCCCTTTGCTACCTGATAAATTGTCAAAACAAAACAGCCTGTTGAAAAACTAATCATTTGCGAAACAATTTGCAGAACAATCCCTTTTATTGAACTGTTTTCTCCTGATATTCTGATATAGATAGAAAAATATTTTCAATAATCCACTTATTGAAAATAGGATGAGGGGCTTTCCTGCTGCAAGGGCTTCTTTTTGAGGACCTCTCCATGATAGCAGCCTAACAATTTTCTTGATATTCTGTGATGCCGCAGTTAAGGGTATCTGTTCTCTAATAAATTTTGCCCCTCTAAACTTTGCCTTCCTTAATCCCATAAACTCCTTTGCCTGGTGAAATAAATTCCCTTTTTCCTGTCCCCTTTTTCCTGTGTGAACTGTCTATTGAACAGTTCAAGAAAAAGTTCAAAATTCTTTCTGAGATTTTATTGATATCTTTATATTTTTATATTATTATTTATGAGTGATGTATCCACTTGGAGGTGAATATGGAAAAATCTATTACTACATTGAGATTAAAAGATGACCGTCTAAGGCTGCTTAAGGCAATCGCCGGTTACGAAGGGAAAACCTTGACAGATATATTCGGAGAGATGACCGATGAATATATTGACCGTCATAAAGAAACCCTTGAGATGCTGAACATTCCTGGGTTTGCCATGGAATGCAAGGAAGGATTGAAAGAAATAAAAAAGGGTAAAGGTAAAAAATTGCATGAATTGGACAGTTAAAATCTCTCCGGCTGCTGAAAAACACTATAAGAAATTAGATAAAAAAGCAAGGGAGAGGATTAAGGAAAAACTTATTGAACTTTCTAGAGAACAAAATCCCCTTTTGCGTAAAGATGTAAAATACCTTACTGGTGAACTTAAAAATTTTTATCGTTTGAGAGTTGGCAGGTATAGGGTAGTTTTTAGTTTGATATATAATGAGAACACTATAGCAGTTGTTAATATAGCCCCAAGGGGCAGTGTGTATTAACCCTTGAGGATTGGATAAACGGGACGGTTCTCTTTAAATGCGATTGTGTCAACCTATGAGGCAGACATTAAAAACCATTCTGCTCTTGCGGCAAGAGACGGAACGACGGATTGAAAAGATTATTGCAGAGATGCGGGACTAGGGGCTTGGAATAAAACATGAAGGACTGGACACCATTTCTCATATCATGGAATATCACGAAGCGGTGCAATCTGAAGTGCAGGCACTGCTATCTTGATGCTGCTGAACTTTCCAGTCCAAAAGGGGAACTGACTTCAGATGAGGCGCTTGCGCTTGTGGATGATATTGCATCCATCAATCCTAACACAATGCTGATTTTAACGGGAGGCGAGCCGCTTTTAAGGGATGATGTTTTTGATATTGCAAAATACGCATCCAGCAAGGGCTTGATGGTTGTGCTCGGGACAAATGGGAGTTTAATTGATGATGATACTGCCTGCAAAATATCAGAAAGCAATATCAAAGGTATTGGCATAAGCATTGATTCTCTCAAACCTTTATCCCATGACAGGTTCAGGGGTCTTGATGGCGCATGGGGAAAAACAGTTTCAGGCATAGAGGCATTAAAAAGGCGTAATATTGATTTTCAGCTGCAGATAACTGTTACAAAAAATAATTATGATGAAATCCCTGCTGTGATTGAATATGCTTATAAAAAAGGCGCAAGGGCAGTGAATGTATTTTTCCTTGTATGCATAGGCAGGGGGCAGGAGATGACTGATATAACCCCAAAGCAGTATGAGGAGATGCTTGTATATCTTGCAAATGCGCAAAAGGAATATGAAGACAAAATTATGGTCAGGGCAAGGTGCGCCCCGCATTTTTTAAGGGTTGTTCAGCAAATCAATCCTGATTCAGAAATAATGAAAGGCGCTACAAGCGGCTGCCTTGCAGGGACTCATTATTTTAGAATTACTCCAGAGGGAGATGTTACGCCATGTCCGTATCTTCCAACTGTTGCAGGGAATGTCAGGAAACAGAGATTGTCTGACATCTGGGTTCATGCGGATATATTCAAGACCCTTAGAGACCCTGTTTATAAAGGCAATTGCAAGGACTGTGAATTTAATGAAGTCTGCGGCGGATGCAGGGCAAGGGCTTATGCAGAAAAAGGGGATGTAATGGAAGGGGATTCGTGGTGTGAGTATGAAAAAGGCAGGGGCAAGGGGCAAGGGGCAAGGGGCAAGGAAAAAGATGCTGAGATACTATGGACGGATGAGGCGAAAGAGAGGCTTGATAAAGTCCCTGTGTTTTTAAGGACTATGGTTAAAAAGGGTGTAGAGGGCTATGCAAGAAGAAAAGGCTTGAAAGAGATTACACCTGATATTATGATGGAGATGAGGAAGAGGGTCAATGCAGGAAGATAAACCAAAAAAAAAGGTCGGCATAACGGTCTCAAAGATAAAAACATAGTGTTAGGCATTACAGGCGGAATTGCAGCATATAAAGCGCTTGAACTTACAAGGCTTCTTAATAAAAAAGGGGCAAATGTCCATCCTGTAATGACAAAATCAGCAGCAGAATTCATTACGGCTCTTTCTTTTCAGACCCTTTCAAAAAATCCTGTTTATACAGAACTCTTTGATGCAAACCGTGAGGCAAGTATAAGACATATAGAAATTGCAGAAAAGTCAGACCTGATTATTATTGCGCCTGCAACCGCAAATATCATAGGCAAGGCTGCAAATGGCATTGCAGACGACCTTTTAACAACAATCATAATGGCTTCAAAATGCCCTAAACTTTTTGCACCTGCAATGAATGTGAATATGTATGAAAACCCTATAGTGCAGAAAAATATCTCAAGGCTGAAAAGGGTGGGCTATCTATTTATAGGTCCTGAAGAAGGGGAACTTGCCTGCGGCTACGGAGGCAAGGGCAGGCTTGCCTCCCTTGAGGATATAATAGAAGCAGCAGAGGAATGTTTATCTGTCAAGGATATGAAGGGGCAAAAGGTTCTTGTAACAGCAGGTCCGACAAGAGAGGCAATAGACCCTGTCCGGTTTATATCAAATCCATCATCAGGTAAGATGGGCTATGCAATTGCAAGGGCTGCAAAAAAGAGAGGGGCAGAGGTTGTGCTTGTAAGCGGACCATCTTATCTGAAGCCGCCTTCTGGTGTAACATTTGTGAATGTAACTACTGCGGATGAAATGTCTGATGTATCTATGAGACACTACCCTCAGTCAACCATCGTTATAATGGCTGCTGCTGTGGCTGACTTTAGACCAAATGTAAGCCGCAGTAGAAAGGTAAAGAAAGAAGATTCTGGACTAACGATTGAATTAGAGAGGACGCAGGATATACTGCAGGAGATGGGGAATAAAAAGAGGGGGCAGTTCCTTGTGGGTTTTGCCCTTGAGACTGATGATATAATAAACAATGCAAAGAGAAAACTTTTAGACAAACACATTGACCTGATAGTTGCCAATGCCCCCAGTGGTTTTGACAAAGATGTTAATCAGGTTATGATTATAGAGAAATCAGGAGGTGTGATAGAATTGCCACA
>JACRPW010000018.1:0-1431 GCA_016223005.1 Deltaproteobacteria bacterium
ATAATTCTATTGTATGGGGTTAAGGCGCCTGAAGAGATACTATTTAAGGATGAACTGAATGAATGGGCTAGGGCGCAGGATTTTGATTTAAGGATTACGGTTGACAAACCGCACCCTGATTGGAAGGGGCATACAGGCGTTGTTACGACATATCTGCCTGAACTAAAATTAGACGAGGCAAAGACAGTTGCGGTTATTGTTGGGCCGCCTGTTATGTATAAATATGTTATTATGGTACTCGGCGAAAAAAGGATTGCAGGACATGAGATATTTCTCTCCCTTGAAAGAAGGATGAAGTGCGGACTTGGGAAATGCGGACACTGTCAGATTAACAGTGTCTATGTATGTCAGGAAGGACCTGTATTCAGGTTAAGTGAGATAAGATATTTGAGAGAGGCAATATAATAAGGCGAGAAAAGCGGGAAAGGCGGGAAAGGCAAATATGAAGATAGGTCAAAAACCAAAGGCAGCCTTTTTTTCTTTTACCTCCTGTGAAGGATGCCAGTTACAGGTTTTATCTCTTGCTGATGAACTTGTTAATATATTAAACCTCGTTGAGATTATAAATTTCAGGGAGGCAATTGATGAAAAAAGGGATGATTATGACATAGCCTTTATTGAGGGAAGCATATCCCGAACACATGAGATTGATGATGTAAAAAAGATAAGGGAAAAGGCAAGGATTGTTGTTGCCCTTGGTGCATGTTCTTCAATAGGAGGATTGAATTGCCTTAAAAACAGGTTTTCTATGGATGATGTAAAAAGGATTGTGTATGGTGAAAGGTCAAAATATTACAATTACTTTGACACAATACCTGCGAGACCAATTGATGCTGTTATACCTGTTGATTATTACATATACGGCTGTCCGATAACAGGGACAGAATTCTTAAATGTCTTAAAGGCACTGCTCATTGGCAAGAAACCTGATATTCCAAATCATCCTGTTTGTGTTGACTGTAAGATGGCAGAGAATATATGTGTTTTTGAAAAAGGGGAAACCTGTGTTGGACCTGTTACAAGGGCAGGGTGTGATGCAGTATGTATAACTTACGGCAGTGTATGCTGGGGATGCAGGGGCCTTGTTGACAACCCTAATATCACTGCACATAAAGAAACATTAAAGAGGCATGGTTTGACTGCCCATGATATATTGGGCAGTTTTAATCTGTATGATTCATGGCATATTAGAGGTGATAAGTGAAAAGGGATGTAAAGATAAATGTGGAGCATATCACCCGTGTAGAGGGGCATGGCAATATTGTCATTGATATAAAGAACGGAAGGATAAAGGAACTCCGTTTAGAAATAGTGGAATCTCCAAGGTTCTATGAGGCTATGGTAATGGGCAGAAGATATGAAGATGTGCCGCATATAGTGTCAAGGATATGCGGTATATGTGCAGTAAGCCACACATCTGCATCTTTAAAG
>JACRPW010000018.1:1537-27505 GCA_016223005.1 Deltaproteobacteria bacterium
TCAAGTCAGGCTTTAGATTTGAGAAAACTCGCATTTTATGGAGAGATAATACAGAGCCATATCCTTCACTTATATTTTCTTGTGCTGCCCGACCTTTTCGGTGTTGGAAGTATTATGCCTCTGATTTCAAGTCATCCTGACATTGTCAAAAGGGGGATGCGGTTAAAGAAACTTGCAGATGATATATGCAGGATTGTAGTTGGCAGGCACATACATCCAATATCCCTTACAACAGGTGGAATCACACATCTGCCAGATATTGGTGAACTCAAGGAATTAAAGAATCTTCTCAAAGATTCTACTAAAGATTTAGATGCAACACTTGGACTATTTAAAACATTTCCTATTCCCCAGTTCTCAAAGAAAAGGGAATTCATCTCCTTAAAAGAAGATGGGCAGTATGCTTACTACAGTGGCAATATTTATTCAAGCAAAAGATACTGCATAAAACCAAAGGATTATAAAAAGGTTATTAAGGAATATATCGTGCCGTATTCAACAGCAAAACATGTCCAGGGCAAGAAAGGTGTCTATATGGTTGGTGCGATGGCAAGGGTAAATAATAATTTCAAACAATTATCCAAAAGGGCGAGAGAGGCAGCAAAGGAGATTGGGCTGACCCTGCAGCCGTATAATCCCTTTATGAATAATGCCTCTCAACTAGTAGAGGTGTATCACTGCATTGAAGATTCAAAAAAGATAATAGATAGACTTATTTCAAACGGCTTAAAAAAAGAGGACTTAAAAAGACCAAAAAAATTCGGCAAAGGGGTCGGTATTGTTGAGGCGCCAAGGGGCATGCTGGTTCATGAATATACCATTGATAAAAACGGCATTATAACTGATGCAAACTGTATTATCCCAACTGCCCAGAATCTAAAGATAATGGAAGATGATGTAAGGAATTATGTGCCCACTATTTTAGGCAAAACAAAAGAAGAGATAACAAGAGATATTGAGACGCTAGTCAGGGCTTATGACCCCTGTATCTCATGTTCAACACATATTATGGATGTGAGGTTTGATGAATAAGGGAGGTGAAAGATATTGCCAAAAATCCTTTTAATTGATGATGATGTAGATACTGTGGAGGCAATGAAGATAGTCCTTGAGGCAAAGGGTTATAATGTTATTACAGCATATGAGGGTGAAAGCGGTTATAACAAGGCAGAACCAGAAAGACCTGATTTGATAATCCTTGATGTGATGATGAAAACAAAGGATCAGGGGTTTCAGATAAGTTATAAACTTAAGGCAAATCCTGATTTATCATCCATTCCAATCCTTATGCTCACATCTGTTGGAAAGGAGACAGGTTTCAGATTTTCCCCTGAAACAGATGAGGAATATCTTCCTGTAGATGATTTCGTTGAAAAGCCGATAAGACCAGTAGAACTTATAAATAAGGTTGAAGAACTTCTTAAGAAACCCAGATGAGTAGTTATTTTCGGAGCAAAAACAGGTGATACCTATTAACACAGGGATATCATTGAGACATGAGGAACTTTTAGAGAGACTTGGCTGGCTTATAAATCTAAGATGGCTTACAATCGTCTTTATTATACTTGCCTACCTTACTGCAACAACCATATTCAATCTTAAGATAGAAATAATTCCACTGTCCATTATAATAGCATCTATAACTGTATATAACACAGCATTTTACCTTTATATAAGAAGAGAGAGAAAAAGGACTTTGGATATGGCAGGTAGGATTGCCTTTATGCAAAGTATCCTTGATATCATTTTCTTAACAGCATTTATCCATTGGACATCCGGCATAGAAAATCCCTTTATCTTCTATTTTATCTTTCATACCATAATAACCAGCGCCCTTTTGCCAAAAAGACTTGGGTTTATTCAGGCATTCATTATATGTATTTTAATCGCCTTTCTTTCAGTCTTTGAGTATCTTGAAATAATTCCCCATCATCCTATTAACGGGTTTTTGACCGCAGGATTTTATAAAAACCCAATCTATGTATTTGCGGTCTATTTTACATTTGCATCAACCATTCTAATCTCCACATTTATCACAGCATCAATATCAGAAAATCTGGCTAAAAAGGAATTTGAACTTAAGAAGACTTTAGTAGACCTTGAAGATGCAAATCTTAAATTACTGGAAAAAGACAAACTCAAGTCTGAGTATGTAATGATGGTTGCCCATGATATAAAATCACCGCTTTCGTCAATATTAAGCATGGCAGATGCATGTCTTGAAGTATTTTCAGATAGCATGGACAAAAGGATAAAGGATATGCTTATCAGGATACGACAGAAGGCAGATAACCTTCACCGCTATGCAGCGGATTTACTCAACCTATCACGAATCAAGTCTTCAGATAGATTGAATTTGGAGGTCTTTGGCATAAAGGATGTTATAAATGAGTCTCTTGAGTTTGCTGTCCCGATTTCAGAAGGGAAGGAGTTGGATATTAAGATTGATATACCTGATAATATGCCGCTTGTTACAGCAGATAAAGAGCAGATGAGATATGTATTCATAAACCTTTTGTCAAACGCATTCAAATATACACCAGATGGAGGCAGGGTTTTGGTGAAGGCAGAATCTTATAATGAAACAATGAATATTGAAGTGAGCGACACTGGTATAGGCATACCTCAAGATGACATACCTAAGATATTTAATGAGTTCTTCAGGGCAGGCAATGTGGAAAAAATAACAAAAGGCACAGGGCTTGGGCTTGCACTGGTGAAATATATTATTGAAAGGCATAATGGCAAGATACTGGTTGAAAGTAAACTCGGTAAAGGGACAAGGTTTAAGGTAGTATTGCCAATAAAACAGACCAAACCCTCTAATAACTATTAGACTGTGTCATAACCCCATTTTTATGGTAGTCGCAGGCTTTAGCCTGCGTTCAACCCATTGATTTTATTGACTCTCAGCGCAACCTAAAGGTTGCGGCTACCAATTATGACACAGATTGTATGCCAGAGGCTTGACTTTATAACCGTTTTAGTTATACTTTTATTGAATTTTCAAGCCTCTGTTTTTAGTCTTCCATTTAACAAGCCAAAAAAGAAGGGAAACATAGATGGGATTATATGATGATGGTTGTAAAGAGGAGAGGTGGCCGAGAGGCTGAAGGCGGCTGACTCGAAATCAGTTTTACCCGCAAGGGTAACGGGGGTTCAAATCCCTCCCTCTCCGCCAACTGGTAATTTACTTTTTTCCGATTTATTCGGGGTTATGACAGTAATATTAAACCATGTCAACTATTTCTGTTATAGGCAATGTTGCAATATCCATATATTTTTTATAATTCGATTCATCTGGTTTCAGCATATCCATAACCCTTGAAAATGTGTTTTCAATAAATATTTCCCTGTCCTGTTCTCTTCGTCTGATGCCAAAACGTATCTTTTTTCGCTCCTCTGCACTGAGTCTATTGATTAGATTTTTAGTTATCCATATTGCACCATAACGGGCAAA
The DNA here is from genome assembly GCA_016223005.1 of Deltaproteobacteria bacterium. NCBI lineage: Bacteria > Pseudomonadati > Myxococcota > Myxococcia > Deltaproteobacteria bacterium. The sequence goes on from JACRPW010000018.1 coordinate 4,998, forward strand.
ATCTGACACCCTGCTTGCACAGTTAACAGAGTCGCCAAGGGCTGTAAATTCTATACTGGATGAGTCAGAGATAGTTCCAAAATATTCTTCTCCCTCGTTTATTCCAATGTTTAGATAAAGGTCATTAAGCCATCCTTTCCGTCTTTTCCATTCCAGATTTAGTTTTTTCATCTCATCTCGTAGTTCCAAACTGCAATGGATTGTATTCATAAGGTACTTGGCATTTTTATCTTTCAGAAAATAATAGACCATCCCGTCACCAACATGCTTTCCGCAAACGCCATTGTATTTTTTAAAGGAACTTTCCATATACCTGCGTATCTCGTTTATTAACTCAAAATATTCTTCAGGCGGCAATTCAGCACAGATTCTGCTGGAATCCTGCAGGTCTGCAACAATGGCGCAGAAAGATATAAGTGATGGTATGCATTGTTTTAATAATTCATTTATTATATTTCTGCGGTTTGATAACAAATAGAGAATATCAGTATGCATCTTATCATGTGCGTAAACTAAAAATATACCTTCTCTGAAGATTATATAAAATACATGGTAGGATGTTAAGATGCCGTCTGAACCGATGAGGTTGGTGTATGTTTCGTTAATGACGCAGTCTTTGACAGAAACTTTATCGTAACTCTTTTCAAGTGTCTGAATTTCACTCTCTGAAATATTGTTATACAGATTTGGCAATATATCTCTGGAATACCTTGATTTGAAAAGACTCATATGGAAATCAATAAGTTCATTTTTATTTTTGTTTACACTGTCTAATTTCATCAATAACTTAAATATATTTCTTGCTCCCGCATTTCTAATAAGGTGAATATTCTGGTTGAAGATTTCATTTTCTGCCTCGCTGTTAGTCCATGAGACCTCAAAATTATTATTAACCAGATAGGCAGGACAGTGTATATCTTTGATAGTTACCTTTAAGTCTTCATTGCAGCCTATATAGTTTACATCTTTGGTTTTATTCTCTGAATTTTCACCATTAGAAACAGGTGGGTTACCTATAGCAGAACTGAGTTTAGTCTTATTAAACCTATCTATAATATCTTCCATAGAATTACCCTCCTTTTTCATTTGTTTGACTAACTCAATACGGTCTAATACTGTCTTTGGAAAGTAACCAATCTTTCTTGCACGGGTTTTGTGGTCTTCCGCCTTTTTTACATCAGGTTTGGGAATAATGCCTAACTTAATATAATTATTTAATGTTGCTCTGGATATACCTGTTTGCTCAAGTATTTCTTTACTGTTTACTAAAGGTGTATCATTATAGGTTGGCATAAGTTCAAATTGTCTAATTATACTGACTAACTAATTGGATTTAGTAGACTGTATATACATTTTAGTTACTATTGTCAAGTAAATAATTGTACAGTAAGATAATTGTATAAATAGACAATTTAATTACCGTCTGGACATAGGAGCAGTGATATCCCAGATAAAACTCTTTGACATTAAAAAAATCAAAAAGTATAATTTGATAAATTCAGCGCCGACTGTCTGTTCATCAATTGTTTTTGGAGGGATACTAGTGAATAAAAAGGCTGTGGCATTACTATCAGGCGGACTTGACTCTACCCTTGCTGTAAAGGTCATGTTGGAGCAGGGCATAGAGATAGAAGCCCTTAACTTTACATCTGCGTTTTGCACATGCAACTGCAGGGAATCCACATGCAGGAGTGAGGCACAGAGGGTTGCAAAGGAGTTCGGCATAAAGATAAAGGTTCTTCAAAAGGGTCTTGACTATGTTGATGTAATAAGAAAGCCTAAATACGGCTATGGTCAGGGGATAAATCCATGTGTAGACTGCCGCATCTATATGCACAAACTTGCCAAGAGATACATGGAAGAAACAGGTGCGTCTTTTATCATTACGGGGGAGGTTTTGGGGCAGAGACCCATGTCCCAGAGGATAGATGCATTCAAGTCTATTGAAAAGGAAAGCGGTCTGCAAGGACTTATACTCCGACCCCTTTCTGCAAAACATCTTGAGCCGACAATCCCTGAAAATGCAGGTATCGTGGACAGGGAAAAACTCCTTGATATAATAGGCCGTTCAAGAAGGCCGCAGATGGAACTGGCAGAGGATTTCAATCTTGAAAACTATCCATGCCCGTCAGGTGGTTGTCTTCTTACTGACAAAATATTCTCAAAAAAGGTAAGAGATTTGCTGGAGCATAATAAAAATGTTACAGCAAAAGATCTCTATATATTGAAGGCAGGAAGGCATTTCAGAATAAACGAAAATGCAAAGGTCATTCTGGGAAGGGATGAAAAGGATAACATAAAACTTAAAAACCTTAAGCAGAATGAGGATATTCTGATAGAACCTTTAGATTTTGCAGGACCTACTGCCATTATATGCGGCACAGCAGATGATGATGCTGTGAACACTGCTGGCAGGATGATACTCCGATATGCAAAGGAAAAGGCAAATGGAAATGGGCAGATAAAGATGACATGGGGCAGCGAAACGACTATATTTACAGTAGATTCACCTCTGGATGAAAAAACAATAGAGAGGATGAGGATATGCTGAGACTACAGAAGTCAAAAGGCGAAAAGCATGCTTTTCGCAGTCAGGAGTCAGGAGAAGAAACTCTAAACTTAAAACTCAAAGCTCTTCAAAACATACTGCAGGAGATGGGGTCTGTGCTTGTTGCGTTTTCAGGCGGAGTTGACTCAACATTCCTTCTTAATGTTGCGGCAGACACACTAGGCAATAACATAATTGCCGTGACCGCTACATCACCTACATACCCTGCATCTGAACTTGAAGAGGCAAGAAAACTTGCAAATGATTTTGGCGTAAGACACCTGATTATTGATTCCAATGAACTCTTGATACCTGATTTTGCTGAAAATACAGAGAAGAGGTGTTACTACTGTAAGAGCGAACTCTTTGATATTGCTTCTGCAGAGGCAAAAAAACTAGGGATAAACCATGTGGCTGACGGCAGCAACACTGATGACCTGAATGATTTCAGACCCGGCAGAGATGCAGCAATAAAACTTGGCATAAGGAGTCCGCTTGTTGAGGCAGGGCTCTCTAAGGATGAGATAAGAGAGTTGAGCAGGCAAATGGGATTAAAAACATGGGACAAGCCGTCTTTTGCATGCCTGTCTTCAAGGTTTCCCTATGGCACACAAATTACAGAGGAAAGACTGTATAAGGTAGAAAGGTGTGAAAGGTTTTTAAAGGAACTGGGCTTCAGACAATTCAGGGTGAGGTATCACAATGACACAGCAAGGATAGAGGTATCTCCGCAGGAACTAAAAGGCTTTCTGGATGATGCAAAGAGGCTTGCGATAGTCAAACGATTTAAAGAAGTGGGTTTTACATATATAACACTGGACCTACAGGGTTATAGGACAGGGAGTATGAATGAGGTAATAAAAAAGGAATGATACAGCCAAATCTTCCTATTCCAATATCAAGTCGCCATATGTTATAGATTTTCTTAAATTCCCGCAAGTCTTCCTTGCCTGTCAATGTCAATCCTCTCTGCAAGCGGATTCATTGGCAGACCGGGCATAAGCAGTATATTTCCGCAAACAACCACAATGAACCCTGCACCTGCAGCAGGCAATACCTTATGAACAGTTATATTAAAACCCTTCGGTCTTCCCAAAAGGGACGGATTGTCAGATAGTGATTTATGTGTCTTAGCAATGCACACAGGAAGTCTGCCATATCCCAACCGCTCTGTTTCTTTAATACCTTCAACAGCGTCCTCTGAATATGAAACTCCATCTGCCCCATATATCTTTCTGGCAATAGTCTCAATCTTTTCCCTTATACCTGCATCAAGATTATACAGATATTTGAAATTTCCACTCCATTTACAGAGTTCTATTAGTTCCTGTGCTGTATCAAGTCCTCCAGTGCCGCCTCTATTTCTTACATCAGTTACAAGATATGAAGAATGGATTTTTGCAATATGTTTTCCGTAAGGTATGATATGTTTGACAGGGATATTCAGTTTTCTTGCGATGCTATCTAAAGGTTTTGGTGAGGCAGAATGGGCTATTTCCACATCAGATTCCATTTACGACCTGCTGAATGAATAAAGGTGTGCTGATACAGAGGGATGGTGTATGACTTATCAAATAAACTTATATGCTCTACCAACTGAGCTATCCGCCCGATAAAGCAAGCATTCTAAAGATAAAGTGGTGTTATCTTAAAATAACAACCTTATCTGCCGCTTTATTTATTCACAGCACTCTTTAATGCTTTACCAGGTTTAAACTTTGGAACCTTTACTGCTGCTATCTTAATCTCTTCGCCGGTTCTTGGATTTCTTCCCTTCCTTGCCTTTCTTTTTGAAATGCTGAAGGTGCCAAAACCAACAAGGCTGACCTTTTTTCCTTTTTTAAGAGAGGTTGTGACGCTGTCAATAAATGAACCGAGTGCCTTTTCAGCAGCCACTTTTGTTACTCCAGCCTTTGATGCTATTGCACTAACTATTTCTCCTTTTGTCATAAATCCTCCTATTTTTAGAGAAATTTTTTAAAAATATATACAATGGTGTATTGCTATAACAACTTTAATAAACACTTGTCAAGAAATTTGTTACTGTGACACCGGTCTTCTTGACATTTGTTTAGCCATAATGTATTTTAATAGATATGGAAAATGCCAGATATATTGCTGTTGAGGGACCAATCGGTGTTGGCAAGACAAGTTTAGCAGAACTTATTGTCAGGGAATTTAACGGCAGATATATTTTAGAAGATGTAGAGTCAAACCCATTTATCAGAAATTTTTATAAAGACAGAAGGAAGTTTGCATTTCAAACCCAGTTATTTTTTCTTCTCTCGAGGTATCAGCAGCAGAGGGATTTAAGCCAGCAGGGGCTTTTTAATAAGGTGACGGTAACAGATTATATATTGGCGAAGGACAGGATTTTTGCCTATCTTAACCTTGATGAAAATGAATTTTCACTTTACGAGCAGGTTTATAGACTTTTGGATGCAAGGGTAACAAAACCTGACTTGGTAATATTTTTACAGGCTAATACAGATATTCTGATAGAGAGGATTAGAAAACGAAATAAAGATTACGAAAGAAATATTGAGGAAGGTTATCTTGAAGAGTTATGTGAGGCATACAATAATTTTTTCTTCTATTATACAGAAACACCGCTTTTAGTTGTAAATACCTCTGATATAGATTTCGTAAACAGCCCCGATGACCTATCCAGCCTTGTAAAAGAGATAAGGTCTGTACGGGGCGGCGTTCACTACTATATACCTGTTTCTGCTTAACTGGGTAATGATGAAATAACTGCCTGTATCCTTTTAATAAGGACCGGGACAGAAGGAACAACTTGAATTGAAAATTGAAAAATGCAAATTTAATTTTGCATTTTAAAATTCCCAACTTTCAATTTGCATTAAATCAATGACCTTCTGTCGCTGGCAGAAGGTTTTTTATTTTATGATTGCATAGACGAATGTTATCTTTAAACCATGAGCCATAAATGAAGATTACTATTTTGGATATAAAAAAAATGAAAAAAGAGGGAAGGAAGATACCTGTCCTGACTGCGTATGATTATACAATGGCAAAGATCCTTGACAGTGCAGGCATCCCCATTCTCTTGGTAGGTGATTCATCAGGTATGGTTTTTGCTGGTTACGAAAGCACGGTTCCAGTAACCATTGAAGAAATCATCTATCATACAAGGTCTGTTGCACGGGCAAGAAAGAATGCCCTTGTTGTTGCAGATATGCCGTTCTTATCATATCAGGTAACCACCCAAGATGCTAAAAGAAATGCAGGGAGACTTGTAAAAGAAGGCGGTGCAGAGGCTGTTAAACTTGAAGGAGGCGAATCCATAAAGGATACTGTAAAGGCAATAGTTGAGATGGGTGTGCCTGTTATGGGACATGTTGGTTTGCAGCCTCAATCTATTCACAAGATGGGCGGATATAAAATACAGGGAAGGACAAAAAAACAAAGACAGCAGATATTAAAGGATGTAAAGGCAATTGAAAAGGCAGGGGCTTTTTCAGTAGTGCTGGAGGGCATACCCCAAGATTTGGCAAAACAGATAACAGAAACAGTTTCTATCCCTACAATTGGCATTGGTGCAGGAATCCATTGTGATGGTCAGGTGCTGGTTTTATACGATATGCTGGGGCTTTATAAGGATATAAGCCCTAGTTTTGTAAAGAGATATGCAGAGTTAAATGACATTATAACCTCTGCTGTTGAAAGGTATATAGACGAGGTTAAGGCAGGAAAATTTCCTGAAAATAAACACAGTTTTTGATATGCAGGTTATAAAAACTATAAAGGAAATGCAGGCATTTGCCGATAATAAAAGAAAAGAAGGCAAAACCATTGCCCTTGTGCCTACAATGGGGTTTTTACATGACGGACACAAAAGCCTTTTAAAACAAGGCAGAAGATACGATTGCCTTATTATGAGTATCTTTGTAAATCCAATACAGTTTGGACAAAATGAAGATTACAACTTATATCCCAGGGATTTTAAAAGAGACCTTAAGATTGCAGAGGACGAGCATGTTGATATTGTATTTTATCCTGATACCAATGAAATGTATCCTCATGGTTTTGAAACATTTGTGTCAGTTCCCAAAATTAGTAAACACCTGTGCGGGATTTCAAGACCATCTCATTTTCAAGGGGTTGCTACGGTTGTGGCAAAACTGTTTAATATAGTAAAACCGCATATAGCAATATTTGGTGAAAAAGACTATCAGCAGTTGGTTATAATAAAAAAGATGACCAGAGATATGAATTTTGATATAGAGATTATTGGCATGCCAATTGTCAGGGGAAAAGACGGTCTTGCCATAAGTTCAAGAAACAGTTATCTAGACACGAGAGAAAAAAAGGCAAGTCTGTGTATTTACAGGGCAATTGTTAAGGCAAGGGATATGTTTGCAAGCGGGATACGCAGTGCAGAAGATATTCTTAAGGAGTTGATAAAAATCATAGAAAAAGAACCCCTTGCAAGGATAGAGTATATTAAAATCTGCGATATAGACACATTGGAAGATATAGTTCATATAGAGGATAAGGCCATTGTTGCCATTGCAGCTTGGCTTGGCAGGGCAAGACTAATTGATAATTGTGTATTAGGAGGTTAAACACTATGCAAAGGATGATGCTTAAATCCAAGATACACAGGCTTACTGTAACAGATGCAAATCTTGAATATGAGGGTAGTGTAACAATTGATAAGTCGCTTATGGAAGAGGCAGACATTCTCCCTTATGAGCAGGTAAATATCTATAATGTAACTAACGGCAGCCGTTTTCACACCTATGCAATAGAAGGTGAAAGTGGAAGCGGGGTTGTCTGCATAAATGGGGCAGCAGCACATCTTGCAAAGAAGGGTGATGTAATTATTATAGCCACCTATAATATGCTGGACAATGTGGCGGCAATTGCCAATCACCGCCCAATATGTGTGTATGTAGATGAGAGAAATCATATAAAAGAGGTTAAGAGGGCGGCATAGACTATACTTAAGCGTCATAACTTCGTATACATGCGTTGCCTGCCTGTGTGTTGCACGCAGACAGGTCGTTGCGGCGTATGCTAAAAATACGCCTCACTCCTCGCTTTCGTCGCGCCTTGGTCTACTTTGTTATGACGCTTAAGTATGCGGATTTATTTATGAGGCTGTGTATAAAATGATAAACATAATGAAGGCAAATTTTAAGAAGTATTTTCTTACAGGTCTATTGGTGGTAGTTCCATTGTATTTAACAGGCTATGTAGTAAATGTAATCATCAATTTCATGGATGATATGCTTAAATTTCTGCCGCGGTTCATTCATCCTGATACATATCTGCCATTCCATATACCGGGTATAGGCATAATAGTTACAATCTCTATTATACTGCTGACAGGCGCCCTTACCGCAAACCTGATTGGCAGGAGACTTGTGGAATGGGGAGAGGGAGTCCTTGAAAAGATACCTTTTCTAAGAAGTGTCTATTACTCTACAAAGCAGTTTATTGAAACCATGTTTGTTAACAAGCATGAGGGGTTCAGAAAGGTTGTTCTCGTAGAGTTTCCCAAAAAAGAGATGTATTCAATCGGGTTTTTAATAGGTCCATCTACCAGCGAGATAAGTAGTAAGATTGAAGAACCAACGGCAAGTGTTTTTATACCCACAGCACCCCTTCCCACTACAGGATACTATTTGGTCATTCCTGAAAAGGACATAATACCGCTTGACATGAGTATTGAGACTGCATTTAAACTGATAATAACAGCAGGTGTTGTAACACCTGAAAGCAACGGGGGTTCAAAGACAGGTGTTAGTTCCGCTATTAGACATTAAGGCACAGTTAAAACCTATAAGGCATGAAATCTTAAATGCTGTTACTGATGTAATAGATTCAACTCAGTATATAATGGGCAAAAGGGTGCAGGAACTTGAGGAAGAGGTTGCCCGATACTGCGGCACAAAATATGCCGTAGGTGTTTCATCAGGCACAGATGCCCTGCTTATCTCTTTGATGGCTCTTGGTATAAAAAAGGATGACATCGTAATTACAACCCCTTATTCATTTTTTGCAACTGCAGGGGCAATTGTTCGCATTGGTGCTGTCCCTGTCTTTGTGGATATAGACCCTGTTTCATATAATATCTCTCCATCCCGACTCAAAGAATGGTTTAAATCCCATCCAACTGAAATTAAAAGGGTAAAGGCAATAATACCTGTTCATCTTTACGGTCAATGTGCTGATATGGGAGAGATAATGAAGATAGCACAGGAATATAATATCCCTGTCATAGAGGATTCTGCACAGGCAATAGGCGCTGAATATGTTTTAGGTGAGAATATAAAACGGGCAGGCAGTATAGGACATCTTGGCTGCTTCTCTTTTTTCCCAAGTAAAAATCTCGGCGGCATCGGCGATGGAGGCATGGTTGCGACTTCTGATGTTAATTTGGCAGAAAAACTCAGGATACTTAGGAACCACGGCTCCAAACCAAAATATTATCATAAACTCATAGGCGGCAACTTTAGGCTTGATACAATTCAGGCAGCGGTTCTTCTGGTAAAATTAAAATATCTGGATAGATGGCATGAGGCAAGACAAAAAAATGCCTCAAACTACAATACCCTGTTTAATGAGGCTAAAACCTTGAATATAAAAACCCCAACTGCCGTATATCAAGGCAACGCAAGACATTATCACATATACAATCAGTATGTTATCAGGGTACAGAAGAGAGATGAACTCAAGGCATTTCTTGAAAAAAACGGCATATCTACAGAGGTTTATTATCCTGTGCCTTTCCATCTTCAGGACTGTTTTTCATATCTTGGATATAAGAAAGGCGATTTCCCTGAATCAGAAAAGGCATCAGAAGAAACACTGGCGATTCCTGTATATCCTGAAATCACAGATGAAATGCAAAGATATGTAGCGGCTCAAATAAAGGAGTTCTATAAGACTGCCTGATACCAAGCATATTCCTTTCCATTTTTTATGACCAATAAAGAAATTTCCTTTTTTAGAAAATGGTTTTCTGATTATTGCAAGTCATTCTATTCTCATAACGAAGAAGACAATAAGAATATTTCCGTAAAAGAGCACCACACCTTAAATGTCTGCCAGAATGCTGTCTTAATAGCAAAAAATCTATCCCTTGATGAAAATAGTTTACTGTTGGCAGAGGCGTCTGCATTATTTCATGACTTAGGCAGATTCAGGCAGTATGCCCTTTATAAAACATTTATTGACAGGGATTCTGTAAATCACGGTGTCCTTGGCGCTGAAATTCTTGCAAAAGAAAAGGTTCTTGAGCATCTGCCTGAAAACGAACAGAGACTTATTATTGAAACAGTCAGGTTTCACAATGCCTTTAAACTGCCCCGACTGAATAATAAAGAGATAATAAAAAATCTGAAGATTATCCGTGATGCAGACAAACTTGATATATGGCAGGTCCTTGCAAAATACTATATCTCCACTGCAGAGGATAGACCGTCAGCAGTCTCTCTTGGCATGCCTGATACACCTGAATATTCAAGGGATATAATCTTATCTATCTTAAACAAACAGATGGCATTTCTTAAAGATGTAAAGACATTAAATGACTTTAAACTCCTGCAGCTCTCATGGGTCTATGATATAAACTTTCCTGCCTCTTTAAATCTGCTTATTGAGAGAGGACATATTATGGAAATTGCAGATACACTGCCTCAAACAGAAGATATTAGGAATGCTGTAAGATATATTCAGAGGTATTTGACTGGGAAATAGAGACAGCAACCATTTTTATATGCGCAAAGAATTTTATAAAACGCCTTTTGGAGGCAGGAGTTTTTCTATAATACCCTTTAAAAATGCTATTTCATCTTGGTATGGCTTGCAGCCTGAACCAGCAGAGGAAATAAAAAAAGGGGAGGTTTTTAACCTCCCCTTTATAAAATGTGGTGGCACAGCCCACCCTACTTACTCAACTGTTAATGTGGTGGTTTTATCTGCCGTAGCTCCGTTACCATTTACATTTACCGCTACAGTAACAGTCGCGGCTGCAGCTAGGTTCTGGAAATTCCCAGCCCAGGTAGCATTACTACTTGTTATATAGACTGTTCCAGCATTTGTTGCTGCAATAGCCCCCAGTTCAAATGCAGGCATAGCCGTATTATACGGATTCCTTTTGTTACCCGTATTAAGACTAGTAATAATATTGGTGGTCATAGTAGTAGAGTCTAGATTTTTTTTTGCAATCTCTGCCTGAGCTAATCTCCCAGCAGTATCCCAGTTCTCTGCTGCTACCTTAATCTTTGCCTGTGCCTGATAACTTGTATATGCAGGTATTGCAACTGAGGCAAGTATTGCCACAATTGCCAGAACAATCAGGAGTTCTATCAGAGAAAATCCTAACTCATTTTTCCCAACTATTTTTCTTAACATTTTTTGAACCTCCTTTACATATATACATAAATTTGTTTTTGCTATAGTTTGATGATTGTCAATTTTCTTTAAGATTACTACTATTACACATTTAGGTCAAGCAAATTTTTCTAAAAATTTTTCTAACAAAATCATGTTTCCCCAAAGACATCTGCCTCAAAGATATAGATTTCAACATGCTCCTCTTTCCAGCATTTGAGAGGGAGTCCTGCCTTCATACAAGTATGGTCTAAAAATGTGTCCCTGTCCCAGTTATATTCAGCAGCAACTTGAGGCAGGAGGACACCCCGTCTTGAGCCTTTTATAATATAAATTCCATGCCTTCCCACCTCAATTTCAGACACATCATAAATCCTTTTCATTGGCGTCAGTACAGATATTTCTATTGATATTTGCGGAAGTTCATCAATTGTGACAGGAAAAAATCTTGGGTCATGGAATCCTGCTGATACAGCCATCTCTATAATAGTTAAATAAAGAGGCTTATCAGATGTAAATACACCGATACAGCCCCTTAATTCATGGTTTTTATGCAGACTTACAAACGTACCACGATTTTCAAGGAGTTCAGGGCTATTTATATAAAATTCAGGAATCTTTTTAGATTTTGCATAAGATTCTATGGTCTGTCTTGCAATATTTAATAGAAGTTCTCTATCCTCCCTATTCATAAGATGGAAACCTCCCTGTTTTTCTTCCATTTAAAATAATCTTTCAAAATCTTTTTATGGTCAAAGGCAAGGGGCTGCGGCAGATTATGTTCTTTAAAAACCCCAATTCCCCTTGCATCATCCTTTGCCTTTGGAACGCCATTTGCCTCGGCAACAAATACTGTTGAGATGGTGTGGAAGCGGAGGTCTCTTTTCGGATCTGAATAGGTATGTAGTTGGCAGATGAGTTTTACTTTTAAGGATGTCTCTTCTTCTGCCTCTCTTTTTGCTGCATGTTCAAGGGATTCGCCGTAATCCACAAACCCGCCCGGCATTGCCCAGCCATAAGGCAGATTTCTTCTCTTAATCAGAACAATGCCTTCTGACAGTTCTATAATTATATCAACAGTCGGGATAGGATTTCTAAATTTACGGGTCATAATATTTATAAAACAATACTACAGACAAGGGAGGAAAATCAAGGTCGGTAATGTATCATTTCAAAAAAAGGGATTTCACTTGACTTTTAGAGAATCTTAAAGTATTGATTACAGCAATTTTTGTTTGCCCGTGAGCATAAATAATCATGGTTCATGCAGCACCTTTTTGATGGTGTAGGGTGCAATGACTAAAACCGCAGTAATTTGAGATAATGGATGATAAAAATAGGAAGATTAAACCTTGGCAGCCGCCCTCTCATTGCAGCGGTAATAACGGATAATAGAAACAGACAGGTATTTAAAAAGGCTGTAAAAGAAGGGGCTGACCTATTAGAACTGCGTATAGATTTTTTTAAAAATACAGAAGGCATATCAGAAACCATCAAATGGTCCCGTGAAAACTGTAAGGTTCCAATAATAGGGACAGTAAGAAGCAGAATAGAAGGCAGCAAAAAACTGCTAACTGACAGGGAAAGAAGGGAAATCTTCCAAAATATTATCCCTTTTGTTGATGCTGTTGATATTGAACTCTCTTCAAAAGAAATCATTGAAGATGTTGTGAATACTGCTAAAGGGTATAACAAAAAGATAATAATATCGTATCATAATTTTAAAGAAACACCATCTGATGATAAACTGGATGAGATAGTTAAACAAAGCAAGAAAAGAGGGGCTGACATAATAAAATTAGCAGTTATGTCAATGTGTTATAACGATATCTTAAGACTCGCCAATTTAACTTTAAAGCATAAAAACATAATAACAATCTCAATGGGCAAGATGGCAAAAATATCCAGGGTGCTGTTTCCGATATTTGGGTCTCTTATAACTTATGGTGAAACAGGGACAATTTCTGCACCGGGGCAGATTCCTTTAAAAATATTAAAAAGAGAACTGGAATTATATTCAAAAAGAGGAGGTTTTTAAAATGGCAATAAAGGTTGCAATAAACGGCTTTGGAAGGATAGGAAGGAATGTGCTGCGGACATCTATTGGTGAAAAGGCATTTGAATTTGTTGCAATAAACGACATAACAGATGCAAAGACACTTGCCCATCTTCTCAAATATGATTCAGTATTTGGTATTTGCAATGCTGACATCTGTGCAAAAGACAGTGTAATCTCTGTTAATGGGAAGGATATAGCAATAACATCAATAAAAGACCCTGCCCAACTTCCATGGAAGGATTTAGGGGTTGATATAGTCCTTGAATGCACAGGGCTTTTTACTGACAGGGAAAAGGCTTCTCTCCATTTAACTGCCGGCGCAAAAAAGGTCATCATATCTGCACCAGCAAAGAATGAGGACTTGACGATATGTATGGGTGTAAACAATGATAAATACGATGCCAAAAAACACCATATAATATCCAATGCCTCATGCACCACAAACTGTCTTGCACCTATTGCAAAGGTCTTAATGGAAGAATTTGGAATATTAAGGGGACTTATGACAACGGTTCATGCATACACAAACGATCAGAAGATTTTAGATTTGCCGCATAAGGATTTGAGAAGGGCACGGGCAGCAGGGCTTTCTATGATACCAACAACAACCGGTGCTGCAAAGGCTGTCTCTCTCGTGATACCTGAACTGAAGGGCAAACTTGACGGCATTGCAGTCAGGGTTCCAACACCAACGGTATCCCTTGTTGACCTTGTTGCTGAACTGGAAAAGGATGTTACAGAAACAGATGTAAATGCCGCAATGAAGAATGCAGCAGAGGGAAGATTAAAAGGGATATTGCAATACTGTATAGAGGAACTTGTCTCTGTTGATTTTAAAGGAAACCCTCATTCATCCATATTCGATGCACCTTCAACAAAGGTTATTGGAAAAAGGATGGTCAAGGTGCTTTCATGGTATGATAATGAATGGGGATTCTCATGCAGGATGAGGGATTTGATAAAGATGATGGCAGAAAAGAGTTAAAGATAGGGGGTTTTCCTTTGGATTTAGACTTAACCTACATAGACGACCTTGATATAAGAAACAAGAGGGTATTTATCAGAGTGGATTTTAATGTGCCTCTGGATGACAAGGGCAATATCACCGATGACACCCGCATTCGTGCAGCCCTGCCAACAATAAACTATGCGCTTGATGAGAATGCAAGGGTAATCCTTGCTTCACATCTTGGCAGACCAAAGGGTAAAAGAGTTCCTGAAATGAGCCTTGCACCTGTTGCAAAGAGGCTGGGAAGACTCCTGCAAAAAGAGGTTCTCCTTGCCCCTGATTGTGTAGGTGAAGATGTTGAGAAGATTATCAATTCAATGAAGTCGGGCGACATTCTCCTTCTTGAAAATTTAAGATTCCACTCTGAAGAAGAAAAAAATGATGAACGGTTTGGAGAAAAACTGGCATGCCTTGCAGATGTTTATATAAACGATGCATTTGCTACTGCCCACAGGGCACATTCATCAAATGTCGCAATCACAAAACATATAAAAGGGGAATGCGGTGCGGGTTTTTTAATGAAGAATGAACTTACATACTTTAAAAGGGCATTGCAGAACCCATCCAGGCCCCTTGCAGCCATCATTGGCGGAAAAAAGGTTTCTGATAAGATAGGGGTTTTGTTAAGCCTCTGCGATAAGGTTGATAAACTCATAATAGGCGGCGGCATGTCGCTAACATTTTTAAAGGCGAGGGGATACGAGGTTGGGAAATCCTTTGCTGAGGATACTGTTCTTGATAAGGCGATGGAGATTATTGAAAAGGCAAGGGAAAGGAATATCAAACTATATATGCCTGTTGATTTTGTAGTTGCTGATAAATTTGACCCATCTGCTGAAACAAAGGTTGTAACATTTCAGGAGATACCAAAGCAGTGGATGGCGCTTGATATAGGTCCGGCAACCACCACCTATTTCAGCGAGGCAATACAAAATGCCAAAACCATTATATGGAATGGTCCGATGGGTGTGTTTGAGATGGACGCATTCAGCCGCGGGACATCTGCAATGGTCAGTAATGTGGCTAATACCTATGCAATGACAATAGTAGGCGGCGGTGATACTGATGTTGCTGTTCACCGTGCAGGTGAATTTGCAAAGATGTCATACATATCAACTGGCGGCGGGGCATTCCTTGAACTTTTGGAAAGCAAAGAACTCCCTGGCATCGCAGCATTAAGGCAGTGCAAAGGAAAAAGATAAATCAAAAATTAAATATCAAAAATTAAAATAGAGGTGTTTTATTTTGGAATTTTAATTTGTCATTTTGATTTTTACATTTTGATATTTAATCTTATTAAACTTATGCCCAGACCATTCATAGCAGGCAACTGGAAGATGAATATGCTGCTCCGTGATGCAGAGATACTTGTCATGGAACTGCATGAGCAACTAAATGGAATGGATTTATCTGTTGAGGTTGCAATTGCCCCGCCATTTACAGCACTACGCCATTTAAGTCATCTTATATCAAATAGTCCGATAAAATTATGCGCACAGGATATGTTCTGGGAAAAAGAGGGTGCATATACAGGAGAGATATCCCCTCTTATGTTAATTGATGTGGGATGCCAATATGTTATTGTAGGACATTCAGAAAGACGGCAGTATTTATGCGAGTCTGATGAGATTGTTAATAAAAAGGTTATATCTGCTGTTAAGCACGGCTTAAGACCAATTATGTGCGTTGGAGAGTCCATCTATGACAGAGAAAATGGCAACACCCTTAGCATAATAAAAAAACAGGTTGAAAAAGGGCTTGCAGGTGTGTTAAAAGACGAGATAAAGGATGTTGTAGTAGCCTATGAACCTGTGTGGGCAATCGGAACAGGAAAGACAGCAACACCAAAGCAGGCAGAAGAAGTCCATAATTTTATAAGGAATCTGCTTTGCGAAATCTTCGGGCTAAACGCAGTTAAAGAAACACGGATACTCTATGGAGGAAGCGTTAAACCTGATAATATAGATACCTTAATGGCAGAGCCAAATATAGACGGCGCCCTTGTAGGCGGCGCAAGTTTAGATGCAAAGGATTTTGCAAGGATAGTAAGATTTGAGAAAACAGGAGGTAGCAAATAGATGTTTACAGCAGTTATTACACTTCATGTAATTGTAAGTATATTCTTAATAATCGTTGTGCTCCTTCAGGCAGGCAAAGGTGCGAGTATTGGCGCTGCATTCGGCGGGGCATCCAGTCAGACATTATTTGGCAGTGCCGGTCCTGCCACAATCTTAACCAAGATTACAGCAGGATGTGCAATTGTATTCATGATTACCTCTGTATCTTTGACCTATATGTCTGCTAACAGGCTGAAGTCATCCATAATGAAGGATGCATCTACCTCGCCTGCGGTAACAACACAGCAAGAGCCTAAACCATCTACACCGCAAAGATAGACAAAACCATAATTAAAAATAACACCTCTGTTAATTCGCTGTGAAAACCAAAGACATCTCCGGTAACACCGCCAATACTCCTTTTAAAATATAATGTAACCAGATAAGTAAATAAAAGGACAATGCCAATATAAACCAAACCTATCTTCCCAAGAAGTACTGATGAAAATAGTATGGTAAATAGCGCTGCAATGATTACCTCTTTTTTGCCTGTATGTTCAGTAAATGCCTTTCCAAGCCCCTCCCCTTCCCTTGCATAATTTGAAAGGTATGCCATCGGCACAATTGCCCATCTGCCAAAGACAGGCAGTAAAAAAAGAACTGCATTCTTTGACTCCACAGGCAGATTATTTATTGCAATAAATTTTATAAGGATGAGAAGGACAAGCGCCGCAACACCAATAGCGCCTATCTGGCTGTCCCTCATTATTTTAAGTTTTTCTTCCTTTGTATTTCCCCCTGCAATGCCATCAATAGTATCTGCAAAGCCGTCTAAATGGAAGCCGCCATTTGTAAGTATAAGGACAACCAGAAGCAGACCATCAGCAAGACCATGCGGAAGGATTTTTGAAAGGAGCATATTTGATATTACAAGGATTAAACCCTGTATAGCGCCAACGATTGGAAAAAATGCAGTAGAACGACCCAGTTCAGATGGTTCTGCCTTCCCGATAAATTTAACAGGGATTATCGTCAAAAGTTGTATGGCAAGAAAAAGACCTTTCATGATATTTTGCTGCTTTCTGAAACCCCTGCATCACCAAATGTAGCCATCTCTCTGTAAATCTTTACACCTGCCTCTATAAGAGATATGCCGAGGGCAGCACCTGTGCCTTCACCAAGCCGTAAGTCCAAATCAACAAACGGTCTTAACCCAATCCTCTCAAGCATTATCTTATGCCCTCTTTCAACAGAATTATGGGCAGCAAACATATAATCCTTAACCTTTGGTTCAAGTTCATATGCAATGAGTGCGCCTGCTGTTGATATAAACCCGTCAACAACAACAGGAATCCTGTTTTTTGCAGCACCAATTATAAGTCCGCAGATACCTGCAATCTCAGCGCCTCCTACCTTTGCCAAGACATCAACAGGGTCTTTTAGGTCAGGCTTATTTATCCTAATCGCATCCTCAATAACCTTTACCTTGTTTTGAAATGCGCCATCGTTTATTCCTGTTCCTCTGCCTGTAACCTCATGAGCAGGCATCCCTGAAAAGACTGATATTATTGCACTGGAAGAAGTTGTATTCGCAATACCCATATCGCCTGTTCCGAATATATGATACCCCTTTTTTGAATATTCATCTGCCAGTTCAATCCCGACCTCAATGCACTTTACAGCCTCATCCATTGTCATGGCAGGTTCTTTACGGATATTCCTTGTGCCTCTTATAACCTTTCTGTGTATGAGTCCATCAATATTACTGAAATTATAATCAACACCGATGTCAACGACTGCAACCTCACAGCCTGCATGTCTTGCCAGAACATTTATCCCTGCACCTCCCCTTATAAAATTAAGGACCATCTGGGGGGTAACCTCTTTTGGAAATGCAGATACACCCTCATCTGCAACACCGTGGTCGCCTGCAAATGTAAAAATCACTTTTTTATTTATTTGAGGGTTAAGGTCTTCTGTAATTGCTACCACCCTTCTTGCAAACTCCTCCAGCCTGCCCAAACTCCCCTGCGGCTTTGTGAGATTATCAAGCCTCTTTTGAGCCTTATCATAAAATGACTCATCTATTGGCTTAATACCCTTAATTATTTCCTGAAATACAGACATTATTTCCTCTCCTTTGCCACGAAAATTTCAAAGTTCAAAATCCTTTATTTTAGTCTCATTGGAATCCCACTGACCAGAAAATATACCTCATCTGCTGTTTTTGCAAGATTCTGGTTTGTATACCCTGCCATGTCTCTGAACTGTCTGGCAAGAGGGTTATCAGGGACTATGCCCAGACCAACTTCATTGGAAACAATGATTAAATTGTATTTTGTTTTTTTACAGACAGAAATGAATTTTTCAATAGTTTTTTCAATGCTTGCCCCTTGCCCGTGAAAAGCATGCTTTTCACCCCTTGCCCCTGTCTTCTCGTGCATCAGATTTGAAATCCACAGCGTCAAACAGTCCAGTAAAATAACATCATATTTTTCATTTTTCTTTATTACATCAATAATATTTACAGGCTCTTCTATTGCTGTCCAAACTCTGCCTCTTTCTTTTTTATGCCTCTTAATTCTTTCAGTCATCTCATCGTCAAGAGGCTCTCCTGTTGCAAGATATGCCTTTTTGCCTTTCATTGACTCTGCTAGTTTAAGGGCAAAGACACTCTTCCCGCTCCTGCAACCACCGAGGATGAAAATCAGTTTGGATCCCCGCTTAAAACCTGCGGGGACAAGGTTCGGAGTTTGGGGTTTGGAGTGCTTTTTTTCTGACTTCTGACTTCTGACTTCTGACTTCCGACTTTTAGTATTCAATCCCTTCTCTCGCCTTTACACCATCATCAAAAGGATGTTTGATTTTTAGCATCTCTGTAACATAGTCTGCCATTTTTACAAGTTCAACCGGCGCATCTCTTCCTGTTAGAATAATCTCAAGTCCTTGAGGTTTATTCTCAAGAAATTTTATAAACTCACCTAACTCTAGCCACCCGCCGTTCAGGACACTGTTTATCTCATCTAAAACAAGCAAATCTATATCATTAATTTTCTTTCTAACCTTTTCAAAGGTATCTGCAACAGAATCCTTAATCTTCTCATCAGATGCTGTTTGTTTTGTAAAAATAGGATGCCGCACATTTGAACGGATGAGTTCAATCAAGGGGATATGTTTTTTTATTATTTCTTTTTCACCTGATGACGCATTATCCTCTTTAAAAAACTGTACAAAGAGAACCCTCCTCCCCTGCCCTGCCGCCCTTACAGCAAGCCCTGTTGCAGCGGTTGTCTTGCCCTTGCCTTCGCCTGTGTATATATGTATCAATCCGCTACCCATGTTTTTATTTGAATTTGCTTTGTTGACTATCCCTTCCTTTCAAATGAAAGGCTTGCAAGGATTATCATAACAATTGAAAATATTATTACAGCACCTATATCAAGGATTATAGGAAACTCTGGTCCAAGCGGCGGAAGGGCAGAACCCAATAATACATGCTTGAATGCATCTATACCGTAACTCAGGGGATTTACAAATGTAAGGTATTGCAGTACAGGAGGAAGTGTATTCACAGGATATAATGCCCCGCTTAAAAAAAACATGGGCAGGACTATGAAGTTCATTATGACATTGAAGCCTTCAAGGGATGTAAGATAGGATGCTATAACAAGCCCCATTGCAGTTATTGCAAGGGACACCAGGGCTATCAATAAAACCATTGCTGCAAACTGATGAAAAGAAATGCTCAAGCTAAGAAACGGCGACACAAATAACAAAATCACACCTTGAAAAATAGAAAGCGCTGTACCGCTCAAGATTTTTCCCATAACAATTGTTGTCCTTGATATTGGAGCAACAAGCATCTCCCTTAAGAAATCGAACTCCCTGTCCCATACAACAGATATAGTTGAAAATATAGAACTGAAGAGTATAGTCAGACCTATAATGCCGGGAAGTATAAACTGTTTGTAACTTATACCTGCCTGTCCCGTTGGAACGGCAGACAGGTCAGCAGGTATGTTTACCATGCTGGTAAACCCTGCGCCGACAATAAAAAGCCACAAGAGCGGACGGGAGATAGTAACAAGCAGTCTTCCCCTTTGCCTGAAAAACCGCTTAAACTCCCTGACTATGATTACATATATCGCTTTGTAGGAAAACAAGTCGCTTCGCTCCATTGGAAATTTATTCCTTAATTTTGCATTTTGATATTTGATTTTTGCATTTTCTTTCTACCCCTTCTTCCTTATCCTTAGAAGTTCACTCCCTTTGCCGTTATTATCATCCCTTATCTCCCTGCCTGTGAGGTTTACGAACACATCGTCAAGTGTTGGTTTTTTAAGGTTGATGGATAATATCTCTGTGCCAATGCCTTCAAATAACCTTGGTATAAATTTATCCCCTGAATCTACATTCAATGCAATACCATCTTGCAGTTTTGCAGGCTTTAATCCAAATGTTGATTCTATCTCCTGAATAGATTTTGCATCATCAGAGGTTTTAATATAAAGCGTATCGCCTTTTATCTTTTTCTTGAGTTCATCAGGTGTGCCTATAACAATAATCTTTCCATGGTCTATTATGGCAATCCTGTCGCAAACCTCTGCCTCATCCATATAATGGGTTGTCATAAAAATCGTTATGTTTTCCTGCTTCTGAAGATTATTTATAAATGCCCATATATTTTGCCTTGTCTGAGGGTCAAGTCCAAGCGTCGGCTCGTCTAAAAACAAGACCTTTGGCCTGTGAAGAAGTCCCCTTGCAATCTCAAGCCTCCTCTTCATCCCGCCTGAAAATCTCTTTACAAGGTCATCCTTTCTATCGTACAAATCAACAACATTTAATATCTCGTCAATCCGTTCCTCAGCCTTTTTTCTTGGCATGTTGTAAAGATAACAGTGAAATTTAAGATTTTCATACGCAGTCAAGTCATTGTCTAAAGTCAATTCCTGAAACACAAGACCAATGGATGCCCTTACATCAGAAGGATTTTTTGCACAATCATAACCATTGACTATTGTTGTTCCGTTAGTGGCTGAAAGAAGGGTGCAGAGGATATTTATAGTTGTGGTCTTGCCAGCGCCATTTGGTCCAAGAAAACCAAAGGACTCCCCTTGCATTACCTCAAACGATATGCCGTCAACCGCAGTAGTGCCGTTGTATTTTTTGACTAGATTTTGAACTTGAATGATTGGCATATAATTAGGTTATCTAAAAAACATTATTTTATCAATTTGTTTTTAAGTTTTTGGTTGGCAAAAAAACTTGACAAATATCAGATTAAAGTTTGAATTTCAAATGAATGTCAAATCTAACCTCCATAAAGAAATATGCTATTACAATATGACAAGAGATTATCAAAGAGGTCAGAGAAAGTCATCAGGAAAATGCTTGCAAATGTCTTGCAAATGTCTTGCAATTTAGGTTAGAAAGCCTTAAAATAATTTAAATGAAGAAATTCTCCAAAAACCTTATCCTTTTCTTATTCTTACTTCTATTTCTCATGGTGATGCTGCCCGCCCCATCGGCTGAGGAAAGGGATGCCTCCAAGAAAAGGGTTGTCCACTTTGCCTTTATCTCCCTCTATAGTCCCAGGATAATGTATGAGAAGTATCAACCCCTTATGGACTACCTCACGGAGAATACCCCCTACAGGTTTGAGTTGAAACTCGGATGGGATTACAGGGATATTATAAACTTTCTAAAGAATGATTCTGCGGAGATAGCCCTTCTGGGCGCTGCTACCTATCTTGAGGCAAAAAAGGAATTTAATGTGGTGCCTATCCTTGCCTCTCTGGACTCTGACAGGATGCCTACCTACAGGAGTGCTATCGTAACCCGGAAAGACAATAATGATATAACAAGCCTTTCCGATCTGAAGGGGAAGACCGTTGCCTTTGCCTCAAGGAGGTCTACCTCCGGCTATTTGGTGCCCTTATATTATCTCTATAAGGCTGGGGTAAAGATGGAGGACCTTTCCGGTTACTGTAATCAGGATTACCATGATGCAGTTGTCAGAGAGGTGTTGAAAGGGCGGTGCCGTGTCGGGGCTATGCTCCATTCTGTGGCGCTCAGATATTCCAAAGACCTTCGAATTATCTTTCTATCAGACCCTGTCCCGGGCCTGCCAATAGTGGTCAAAGGAAATACCTCCCCGGAATTTGTGAAATCAATCAAAAAGGCATTCCTTGCCCTCAGCCCGGATAATCCTGCCCACCAGAATATCCTCCAGGCATGGGACGAAGAGATGAACTATGGTTTTACCGAAGTTAATGATACCCACTTCAATCCAGTAAGAGAGATTGTAAACTACTTGCGTGAAATGGGTGTAAAGGTTATCCACTAAAGCGATGTCCTTTGAAAGGCTAAAAAAGAGGCTCTTTACCTTACAAGGAAAATTTATCGCCATTGCGCTTGTCTGTATAGGGGGTTTTACTATAATAGGCACTTACTTCCTCCTGGTCTCCC
>JACRPW010000019.1 GCA_016223005.1 Deltaproteobacteria bacterium
AACCGCTCCGAAGTTTTGTTTGTGGATTATATCTTGGAGCATTTGCGGCCCAATGGCCGGGCCGGCATTATCGTGCCGGAAGGCATAATCTTTCAATCCGCGACCGCTTATAAAGCGTTGCGTAAATTATTGATTGAAGACGGGCTTTTGGCGGTGGTTTCCCTGCCCGCCGGAGTTTTCAATCCTTACGCCGGAGTGAAAACCAGCATTTTGCTTTTTGACAATGGTCTTGCCAAGAAAACAAAGGAAATTCTGTTTTTGAAAATTCAAAACGACGGCTTTGACCTTGGCGCGCAAAGGCGGGGAATTGATAAAAACGATTTGCCTCTCGCGCTTGAAGTTATCAAAGCATATAAAAACATTCTCTCTGTCATGCCCGACTTGACCGGGCATCCAGAAAAATTAAAAAAGGAACTGGATTCCCGCCTTCGCGGGAATGACAAATGGAGAGATGTCGCTCATCTTGCCGCCAAAGACAAAATCGCCGAGAGCGGCGACTATAATCTTTCGGGCGACAGATATAAAGAAGTGGTCAATTTTGCCAATCAAAAATGGCCGATGGTTGAGTTGGGCGAGGTTTGTGAAATTTTAGATAGTCAACGCAAGCCAGTAAAAGAAGCCGACAGAAAGCAAGGTCCTTACCCGTACTACGGCGCTACAGGAATTGTCGATTATGTCGATAAATATATTTTTGATGAAAAACTTGTTTTGGTTGGTGAGGATGGCGCTAAGTGGGGGGTTGGAGAAAAGACCGCTTTTATTGCTGACGGCAAATATTGGGTCAACAACCACGCTCATGTTTTAAGGCCAGATCGAGAGAAATTACTGGACGATTTTCTTGTCCCTATGTTGAACAGGATGGATCTCGCACCATATGTTACGGGTGTAACTGTGCCAAAGCTGAATCAGGAAAAATTGCGCTCAATAAAGATTCCCCTTCCGCCGCTTGAAGTCCAAAAAGAAATCGTTGAGCAGATTGAAGTCAAACAAAAAGCGATTGAAGCCGCCAAAGCGGTGATTGATAATTTAGAGAGAGAGAGAGACGCTATTTTGGCCAATCGATTAGAAAGATGAAAGATGTCGAGTGGGTAGAGTTGGGGGAAGTTTGCACTTTTGAATATGGAAAACCCCTTAAAGAAATTGGTCGTAAAGGCGGAGAATATCCAGTTTATGGGTCAAATGGCATCGTTGGCTTTCACAATGAATATCTTGTAAAAGGACCATTTATTATTGTCGGGCGAAAAGGCACAGCAGGAGCGGTGGTTTATTCCGAAAAAAGCGGTTTTCCGATTGATACGACTTTCTATGTTCATTTGAAAGACCAAAAAGTAGATTTGAAATTTTTATACCTTATTATGGCAACGCTTGATTTAGGTAAAGTGAATATCCAAGCAGGAGTACCCGGATTAAATCGTAATGACGCATATAAAGTTAAAATCCTGCTTCCACCGCTTGAAATCCAAAAACAGCTCGTCGCTGAAATGGAAGAACAGGAAAAAATTATTGAGGCTAACAAAAAACTTGTCGGCATAATGGAGCAAAAAATCACCGAAGTTTTAAGTGAAATATAAATATGTTAATTTGGACAGGAAAAGGACAGGAAAAGGACAGGAAAAGGGGACACCCATTAAAAGGCACCCTGTCAAGAGAAAAGGTGAGTCCTTTTTTTAAATCAGGAATAGACAGGTATGTCAGAAATACAAGCAAGATTCTTAAATGTTAATGAGTATGGGTGCTGGGACAAGTTTGTATCTGAGTTGTCCACTGTATCAATTTTTGATGAAACAGATTGGCTTGCCACGATTTCTGAGATTATGGGATGCAGCCTTAAGATATTAGGGGTCTTTAGTGGAGACAGCATCATAGGCGGTGTAACACTAACCGCATCAAAAAAGTTTGGCATGGCAATCGCTGGACGCATTCCATTATGTCCCACTAACTCCTGTGTTTTATCGCCTTCCCTCTCAAAATTTTCAGATAGGACCACCCGTCATACGCTTGAAATAACAGATGCTATCGCACAGGTCTTACAGTCAAACTTTGATTTTGTTGTTGTGACAAATAATCACCACTTAAACGACATAAGAGCATTCTCATGGCAGGACTGGCGAACTTCAGTTCAGTATACTTATTGTATTGATTTGCCATCAATAGATATTTCAAAAGTCCCGCCAAACCGCAGAAATAAAATGAGAAATGCAGAAAAAGCAGGCATCATAGTTAAAGAGATGGACAACCCTGAAACTGCACATGAGTTATTGGAAAAGACTTATAAGAGAAAAGGGTTATCTCCCCCTGTAACACAGGAGCAACTCTCCCAGATTTATACAAGACATAGAGAAAATATAACACTGCTGTTTGCCATGGTTGGCAACAGCGGAAAGGCTGTGGCTGTTCATATAACACTCAAGGATGCAAAACGCAAAGCAGGCTACTATTTATTGGGCGGTTTTGACCCTGAATACATCAGCACAAATGCCCCCTCTCTCCTTCAATGGCGTGAAATAGAATACTTACGGGAAAAAGGGTTTAAGGTGCTTGACCTTGTGGGCGCTGAAGACAAATCAATAGCTACTTTTAAATCAGAATTTGGAGGAGAACTTGTGCCGTATTTTCAGGTTTCACATGTGAGCCATAGATATAGGATTATAAACTGGCTTTCATGGCTCAATCCTTTTAGATAATTTTTAGGCTCATCGTGAAAGAGGACAGGAAAAGGCTTTTGAGGGCAATTCTTTACATTGGCAAAACAGATTTTAAAATGCTATAGCCGTAAAAAAATCAATGTCTATTTTTGGGTATAGACTTCATATAGCAATGCCATGTAATTTATCACATGACCTGTCGCGGCAATGAAGGGTGAAATTCAAAGGTCTCGCTGTAAGAAAAGCCGTTTATACTGCTTACTGTTTTATTTGTTTACTTATATCCCTCCATCAATATCTCCTGAGCTGCCGCCACACCTTTACCTAACTCAGTCTTATGCCCAAATTTTCTTAAAGCCATCTCAATTGAAGATATTGCAATGATAATATCAAATGTGTCTATATACCCAAGGTGAGCGATTCTAATAATCTTACCCTTTAACTGGTCTTGCCCCCCTGCCATTGTAATGCCCATATCATCCCTTAGATATTTTACAAATTTTCCGCCGTCAACAGATTCGGGCAGATACACGCCTGTTGTTGCGTCTGACGGCGCATCAGGCGCAAGGAGTTTCAAGCCCATTGCCTTTGCAGCAGCCCTTGTCGCCCTTGCAAGCCTGTTATGTCTTGCAAAGACATTTTCAAACCCTTCTTGTTTGAGCATCTTTAAAACATCTCGCAAGCCGATTATCAAAGAAACTGCCGGCGTGTATGCCGTTGTATTGTCCTTTAGATTTTTTCTTTCCTTTTTAAAATCAAAATAAAATCTCGGCAATTTTGCAGTCTCTTGAAATTTCCATGCCTTTTCACTCAGCGCAGCAAATGCAAGACCCGGCGGGAGCATGAATGCCTTTTGAGAACCTGATACCAAAACATCAATGCCCCATTCATCCATCGGTGTTGGAAACACGCCTACAGAGGTTATGCCGTCAACTATCAAGAGGCAGTTATCTTTCTTTTTTGTAAGTTCTGCCAGTTCCTTTATAGGATGCGCAACTGTTGTAGATGTCTCGCTTGCCTGAACCAATACACCCTTTATATTAGGGTTCGCATCAAGCGCCTTTTTTACATCAGCAGGGTTTACTGCCTTTCCCCATTCAACATTAAGCCAAAGGGCTTTTAGACCATATGCCTCTGCGATTTTGCCCCATCTCTCACCAAACTTACCGCCATTTATTACAATAACTTCATCACCGGGCGAATACAAATTTGTAATAGAACCTTCCATAGCGCCAGTTCCAGATGCAGCAAGGATTAAGACATCCTGTTTTGTCTGAAATAAATATTTTAAATCTTCCTTTACCTCTCCGAAGATTGCTGAAAACTGCGGCGTCCTGTGATGAATCATCGGCTGAGCCATTGCCAGATTTATCTCTGCAGGCACAGGCGTAGGACCAGGAGCCAGCAAAAACCGTTTTTTCATTAAAAATACCTCCTTACCTTATGCTGACATTTCTATCTTATGGGAATAATGTTAGAACAATCTGTGTAATTTTGAAATTTGGAAACTAGCAAAGTAGATATACTATTGTCAAGTTCTTTAATCCCTCTTGCATCACTTTATTTTAAGCATATAAAATTGTTATTATTACTTGGTCCTTAACAGATACCTAGCCACTCTTTGGAACGGAATGGACTGAAACTCAACATTCATATCCTCGTAAAAAAGTCCAATACCATCTTTTGCCTTTTCAATGTATTCTTTGTTCTTTGTCAATTCATACAAGTTCACAAGTGTATAACTCATGACGCTATTGATGCCATAAGGTTTTCTGTAACTTATAAGCTCCTTTTCCCTGTATAATTCTTTTGCAGTGGATTTTCTCTCAATAAATCCGCCGTTTTTATCATCATAAAGATTTTTTATGGAGAATGAAATCACAGCCTCAGCCTTTTCAAGAAATCTCTTCTCTTTTGTGCTTTTATATGCCTCAAGGAAAGCCATTGCAAACCATGCATTGTCTTCCAGTTGTCCGTCTAAAAACCCTTTTTTCTTTTGGGGGTCATAAAAACTCAATACACCATTTTCAGTCATCATATTGTTCAAAAAGAAATCTAGTGATTTTACTGCCACCTTTTTATATTTTGTATCATTCAAAACATCCCCTGCATATAAAAGCGTGATTATCATATTGGCATTTGTATGTGTATAGGATGTCCTGTCTGTGCGGGGCAGGGCAACCTTTTTTCTTTCCTCAAGTGTAAAGTGATAGTAGACCTCATCAGCGTCCTGACTGCCGTAGAATCTGGAATCCTTTTCATCATACAGGTTTTTTAAAACATACTCTATAGACCTCTTTGCTACATCCCTATAAAACGGGTCTTTTGTTATCTTAAAGGCATGAATATATGCCTTTATAATATCAGCCTGGTCTTCCAGCATCTTTTCATAATGAGGCACGCTCCAGTCCCGCTGTGTTGCATACCTGAAAAACCCGCCCTCAACCTTCTCAAAAAGCCCTATTATCTTGTCGTCTGTCTGCAAACGGGCAATCTTGTTAATCCAGTCAGGCTGCTTCACATCCTCTCTGAGTTTTTTTAACTCATCAAAAGATGGTCTCTTTGATTTGATAGCCTTCAGGTTCCTCCCTGCCATGCTGTCAAGGGTCTTCAAAGCCATATTAAGATATGGCTTACCCTTGCCTGCCTCGTAAATATCAAGAAAATGGTCAACCACCCTGCCATATATATATTTTTCTCTCAATCCAAAACCGCCGAACAGGGTATCGTATCTGTCAACTATAGTCCTCTCAAAATGCTCTACATACTTTTGCAGGTCATCTTTAGCAAGGTTTCGCCTCTCCCTGTAAATATCCTCTGTCAATTCTTTTGCCTTTGGTTTGTATTCCTTTTGTATAAATGCAAGGGTCTTATCAAGGTTTACACGGAGCTGCTCCTTTTCTATATAACCCGGCACTGCAACCAGTTCTTCTCCATCAGGCATGAGAATAACTGTTGTTGGCAGCCCGCCTGCTGGATATTTTGAGGCAATGTCTTTTCGTCTATCATAATCAACAAATATAGGGATGTAATTATTGTTGATGTATTCGGCAATATCTTTTGTCTCTAAAGTCTTTTCCCTATACACATGACACCAATAGCACCACACCGCTGTAATGAGCATAAATACCGGCTTCTTCTCTTTTGCTGCTTCTTCAAATGCCTGCGCTGAATATTCCCTCCACTTTATTAGAGATGTGTCATGCGTGTAAGCATGTGATACAGTGGAAAGTGAAGAATGAAAAGTGAACAGTGAAAAGATGAACACAAAAATAATAGTAAACATTTTTATGCGCCTCCTGTTGTGTTTTAACACAATGTATCTACATTATAAATCTACAATTATTTAACATATCTTGTCAATCCCTACCATTAGCCCCAAAAATCAAAGTCTATTTTTGGGCTTAGATAGTGTTTGTCTAAAGAAAAGAGGTGATAAAGCCGATAACTAAATTAAGAGATTGTTAAACATGCCACTGCAGAGCCTGCCCCACACTTGATGCTGGGTTTTAAGCAGGGAAAGGTGAAATGATTTTATGAATATAGAAACCACACCATCACTTTATTTTAAAGAGATGATAGATGATGCTATCAGAAATCAGAGGATTGAAATGAATATACTAGTAGAGTTCTATCTCGTAAACCTTTTAACTGAATTCATGGATGCCAAAAAGATAAAAAAAGTTGAAGATGAACCTCTTGTTATTCTTATGGGTAAGGCTCTTAATTCCAGTCTAACTCTACAGCGAACCGCCTTCAGGGAGATAGGCGATGCCTCTCTTTATTTGTCAGGATTCTTTTCAGATAGTTTAAGCAGAAAGGTAGTTGATATAGATTATTACACAAACATTGGCGCAGCATCTTACAATTATCTGGCAAACCTGACAAAAGGGGAATTGAATAGCCTTTACTCTGAGTTGGCAGAAAGGTTTAAGGTATTTGTAGACCTGCTTACAGAGGTAAGTGAGCGGTGTTCTCTGACAGCAAGGCAGGATATTCTGCGGGTTTATGAAAGATGGATAAGGCTTAAAGGCAAGAGGAATAAGAAGATTTTAAATGAACTCGGGATTGAGCCTCTGCACAATTTAAGTTATTCAACAATCCATTAGGAATGGAGCGGGCGAAGGGAATCGAACCCTCATATGAAGCTTGGGAAGCTTCCATTCTGCCATTGAATTACACCCGCATATATTGCGGTTATGAGTGATGAATTGTTCGTTATTTAGGATAAACCCTGAACAATTCATACTATATTTTGTTTTTAAAAGTCAACCTATTTTGACTCATCCAAAAGCCATCTTCTTATAAACTCTATAGCCTCCTTCTTATTTTTTACCCGACCTTCACCTTCAGTATCCTGAACCTTTTTGAGTATCCTGCCCACCATTACACCTTCAGGTATCTTAAATAGCCTCATAATATCATCACCTTTTAAAAGAGGAGGCTGTTTCTTAATGCTATATATATTGTAGTAAAAAGAAATAAGTTCTCTTACAACCTGCACAAGACGATAGTCTTCACCGCCCCTTGTTGCCCTTGCGTCTGCAAGGGAAAGAAAGAGGAGGTCTATGCCGTCTTTATCCATTGCCCTGAACAGATGCGCCTTTGTCCTGTATGGAATCTTTTCCTGAGACGCCATAGTAAATATCCTATGGTGATTTCTTACAAGGCTGCAAAGTGTCTTTGCAGGTTTTTTGCCAAGTTTTAACCTTTTTGCTATCCGTTTGACAATAGTTTCACCCTCAAGGTCATGCCCTGTAAACCGTATTCCTCTTTCATCTATCTTCATGGTAACAGGCTTTCCAATATCATGTAGAAATATTCCTAACTTAAAAAGACATATTCTTGGTATATTTTCAACTATGGAGTCAAAATGCGATGAAATAGCGTCTAAATATTCTGGCATAATCTTCTTTATGTCATATAGAAGTTTCTCTCCCTCTGTAACGGCTTGAATAATATGGGACATTAAATCATAATTTGACAGCATCTCCCAATCCCTGATTTCAGGAAATATCTCCTGAAGCAAGCCTACGGCATACAGTTTTTTCAGATTATGCCTGATGTTGTGGCAGTTAAGTATTATAAAAAACTCATCCCTTATCCTTTCCCATGATGATGTTTTTAAGAGGTGTGCCTTTGACTTTATGATATTTTCTGTTTCCCTGCTTATAGAAAATCCATATTGTGCAGACAGCCTGACAGCACGAAGCAGTCTTACAGGGTCATCTTCAAAGATAGTGTCTTTTATCAGCACTATACATCTTCTTCTGCTGTCACTGACTCCCTTTAATGGGTCAATGATTTCAACTGTATCTGTTTCAAAAAGTTCCTCCACATTAACAGCCATTGCATTTATTGTGAAATCCCGCATAAAGAGGTCGTGAGTTATATCCCTGCCTTTGAGTGGTGATAAATCTACTGTCACCCTTAAATTATTTTTTCTTATAACAATTCTAAAAGAACCTGTCTCTTTATCCAGAAGAAAAGGACTCCCGCCTAGAATTAAGGCAAGCCTCAGAGCAGTCTCTTTTATTTTTGAGGTTAGGACAAAATCATAATCACAGCCCATTGGAAGTTTTGACACAAGGTTTCTGACCACACCTCCAACAAGATGTATGTTTGTATCCAAATCTTTTTTAGAGGAATATACAGCCCTTATTACAAAGTCTTTACGCAGTTTCAATATGTCCTTTTGCCGAAGCATATTCTTTTTCGCAGCCATATAAACAATTCCTAACCCTAATCAATAAAGAATGCAATAAAAATTATGGCTCTTCGTGAAACAGTGCGGGTGATTTTTTGCATTTTTATATCTCCTTAAAAAAAATCTTTTCTAAAATCTAAAAAGAAGGTATATAATATCAATACATTAGATTTAGAGGAGTGAATATATGGATGAAAGGTTAAAGATATTTTATGAACTCTTTGAAAGACGAAAGAGCATCAGAGAGTTTTTGGATAAAGATATTGAAAGCGAAAAGGTAGAGAGGCTTAAAGGGGTGCTGCAAAGGGCGCAGAGTGCTGCTAATAGACAGCCATGGCACTTTATATTTGTTAAGAATAAGGAAAGGGAAAGACTTAATGAGGTTTTTATAAAAGAGGGGTTTAAACATGCACCGCTTGTTATAGTTGTATGTGCTGAACCAAAGGGCGCATGGGTAAGAAAGGCAGACAATAAAAATTATGCATGGGTTGATGTGAGCATAGCAGTAACAGAGATGATTTCTGCTGCAACCGCAGAAGGCATTGGGACATGCTGGATTGCAGCAATAGACCCTAAGGTTGTAAAGAATATACTGAATATCCCTGATGATATAGAGGTTGTTGCGATTATTGCAGTAGGTTACCCTAAAACACCTCTTGTCAGAGAAGAAAAGAATAGGAAGATGTTGGAGGATATAATACACTATGAAAGGTGGTAGAGGGTCTATATGAAGATTAAAAAGGCTGTATTCCCTGCTGCTGGTTTTGGGACAAGGTTTTTACCTGCGACAAAGGCAATCCCAAAAGAGATGCTCCCTTTGATTGATAAGCCCCTTATACAGTACTCAGTTGAAGAGGCTAATAATTCAGGGCTTGATGAGATTATTATAATTACAGGTATGGGCAAGACTGCCATAGAAGACCACTTTGATATATCTTTTGAACTTGAGTCACTTTTAAAAGAAAAGGGGAAGACAGACATATTAAAGATGATAGACGATATATCCAGTCTAATCCATTTCTCATATACACGGCAGAAAAAACCACTTGGACTCGGACATGCAGTCCTGTGTGCAAAAAACCTTGTTAACAGAGAACCATTTGCAGTATTTTTAAGTGATGATGTGATAGACAGCCGTGTCCCTGTTATGAAACAGATGTTATCTGTCTTTGATAAATATCCTGCAACCATCCTTGCTGTCCAAAGGGTGCCTGAAAAAGATGTCCATAAATACGGAATAATCAAGGCTGAAAAGGTAAAGGACAGGATTTACAGGGTCTTTGATATGATTGAGAAACCTCATCCAAAAGATGCTCCTTCAAATCTTGCAATAATCGGCAGATACATATTATCACCTGAAATCTTTGAAGCCCTTGAAAATACTCATCATGGTGCCGGAGGGGAGATACAGTTGACAGACGGGTTAAGACAGATAGTTAAGGAACAGGATGTCTATGCCCTTGAGTTTGAAGGCACGAGATACGATGCCGGAGATAAGGTTGGCTTTTTAATGGCTAATGTATCCTATGCCCTTAAAAGAGAAGACATTAAAGATGAATTCAAGAGGTTTTTAAAGGGACTAAAGATATAGATGAGTTGTTGAGTTTAGGAGTCAGGGAGTTGCGGAGTTAGAAACTCTTTTAACTCTATAACTCCTCAACTCCTGCACTTTTTATATGGCAAGGACAAAAAACATGAAAGAGCCGTCAATACCCATAGAACTTGGGGGAATACTTAACAACCTCTTTGGGGGGTTTGCAAACCGCAACACGGACGATGTTGCTGCGCAGATAAATTATGAGCCGTTAATTGATATATTTTCAACTGATAACTGCATTATAATAGAGATGGAACTGCCGGGCGTAAAAAAGGAAGATATAGAGATAAGTTTTATGCGCAGCGCTATTACCATCAAGGGTATAAAATATGAAAACTACAATGATAAAAAGATGAAGTTTGTGTGCATGGAACGTTCGTTTGGAAAATTTTGCAGTGTTGTGGAACTAACCTCTCCTGTTGATACAGCGAAATTAAAGGCTGTATATAAGGACGGCGTACTTAAAATCACATTGCCAAAGTTCAGCGATAGGAGAGGTGTGCAAAAGAAGATACCTGTAGAATGAAACAGGTGATAGGTTTCAGGTTTTTTTGCTTTTACTGACACCTGTATTTAACGGAGGATATATAGTGTCTACAGAAATCAAGGAACAGGAACAGATTGTAGTAATACCTGACACCCTTCCACTTTTACCTGTCAGGGATATTGTTATTTTCCCATTTATGATAGTGCCTTTATTTGTGGGCAGGGAAAGGTCTATAAGTGCAGTAGATACTGCACTTGCCAAGGATAGGCTTGTTTTTATTGCAGCACAAAAGGATATGACAAAAGAGGACCCTGATGCCGCAGACCTTTATACAATAGGCACTGTTGGTATGATAATGAGGATGCTTAAACTTTCTGACGGCAGGGTTAAGATTCTGGTGCAGGGGCTCTCAAGGGCAAAGATTGCCAACTTCTTGCAGGAAAAGCCTACCTATGTGGTTTCCATTGAAAAACTAAAGGAAATAACTGTTTCCAATATAACTCTTGAGATGGAAGCAATGATGAGGAATGTGAGGGAGCAGTTGGAAAAACTTTCAGCCTTTGGAAGAGTTATTTCGCCGGAAATCATGATGATAATAGAAAATATTCAGGAGCCGGGCAGACTTGCTGACCTTGTGGCATCAAATCTTGCCTTAAAGGTTCAGGATGCGCAAAAGGTGATTGATACCATTGACCCAGTTCAGAGGCTTGAGAAGGTTAATGAATATCTTGTCAGGGAACTGCAGGTTGCAACAGTTCAGGCAAAGATACAGTCTCAGGCAAAAGAGGAGATGGATAAGACCCAGCGGGAATATTTCTTGAGAGAGCAGATACGTGCCATCAAAACAGAACTTGGAGAGACAGAAGAGATAACTGACGAGATTAACGAGTTAAAGAAAAAGATAAAAAAGGCAAAGATGCCAAAGGATGTAGAGAAGGAGGGATTAAAACAGGCAGACAGGCTTGAGATGATGCACCCTGACGCAGCAGAGGCAACCCTTGTAAGAACCTATCTAGACTGGCTTATTGAACTGCCGTGGAGTAAAGGCACAAAGGATATTCTGGATATAAAAAAGGCAAAGAAAATCCTTGATGAAGACCATTATGACCTTGAAAAGGTAAAGGACAGAATCCTTGAATACCTTGCTGTAAGAAAACTCAGGGATAGAATCAAGGGTCCTATCCTTTGTTTTGTTGGCCCCCCCGGTGTTGGCAAGACATCGTTGGGAAGGAGCATTGCAAGGGCAATGGGAAGGAAGTTTGTTAGGGTATCACTTGGCGGTGTCCGAGATGAGGCAGAAATCAGGGGACACAGGCTGACATATGTTGTTGCGTTACCCGGCAGGATTATTCAGGGAATCAAACAGGCAGGCAGTAACAACCCTGTTTTTATGATGGATGAGATAGATAAGATAGGTTCAGATTTCAGAGGCGACCCTTCATCAGCGCTGCTTGAGGTTTTAGACCCTGAACAGAATTCTGCATTCAGTGACCATTACCTTAACCTCCCGTTTGATTTGTCAAGGGTGATGTTCATAACCACTGCCAACCTCCTTGACCCGGTACCTTCTGCATTGAAGGACAGGATGGAGGTTATAAATATCCATGGTTATACAGAAGAGGAAAAACTGGAGATTGCCAAAAAGTTTATTATACATAGACAACTGAAAGACCATGGTTTAAGCAAAAAGATAATCAATATAACCGATGATGCGATAAAAATGATTATATCCCAGTATACAAAGGAGGCAGGGCTCAGAAATCTGGAAAGGGAGGTTGCATCTATATGCAGAAAGGTTGCAAGAAAGGTTGCGGAAGGCAGCAATAAAATAACAGTTATAATGCCGGAAAATCTGCACGAATTTCTTGGTATCCCTAAATTTCCACCGGAAGATGAACAGGAAAGGGATGAGGTTGGTGTTGCAACAGGGCTTGCATGGACGCCTATTGGCGGTGAGATACTTTATATAGAAGCAACGATTATGAAGGGCAAGGGAACCCTTACCCTGACAGGTCAGTTGGGTGATGTAATGAAGGAGTCTGCACAGGCAGCGCTTAGTTACGCAAGAAGCAAGGCAGGAGAACTTGGGCTTGATGCAGATTTTTATAAAGAACTTGACATACACATCCATGTCCCGGCAGGCGCAATCCCAAAGGACGGTCCGTCCGCAGGTGTTACTATGGCAGCTGCGCTTATATCAACGCTCACAAAGACACCTATCAGCAAGGATGTAGCAATGACAGGAGAGATTACCCTTCGCGGCAGGGTTCTTCCAATCGGAGGACTCAAGGAAAAGGCACTTGCTGCCCTTCGGGCAAATATAAATACTGTGCTTGTGCCTGAACGGAATAAGAAAGACATGGAGGAAATACCAAAGGACTTAAGAAAAAAGATGAACTTTGTCTTTGTCAGACATATGGACGATGTCTTAAAGGTTGCCCTGAAAAAGAAACCTGATATAAAAACCCCGTCAAAGATGATAAAACCCGGCAGGAGATTACCTGTAAGAAACAGTAGAAATGCCCTTGTGAGATGATATGCAGATTAAAGAGTTTGGAGAATTAAATATAATAAAAAAATTTTTGACACAATTTGAGGTGTCTAACCATAATATCTTAAAGGGTATTGGTGATGATGCTGCGGTTATAAAGTTTGATAACAAATGTCTATTGATAACAACTGACATGCTTGTTGAGGATGTGCACTTTTTATCATCATATACATCCCAGTATGTTCTTGGCAAGAAGGCAGTTGCCGTGTCTTTAAGCGATATTGCTGCAATGGGCGGGATACCGAAATACCTCTTGACATCCATTGCTATGCCGGAACATACATTGACTGAATTTATAGATTTGTTTTACAGAGGCGTCAAGGAAAGGATAGAAGAATTTAATATGGCTCTCATTGGCGGTAATACATCATCATCACCTGACAGGATTATTATTGAATCAGTTGTAATTGGAGAGGCATTGACAGAACAAGTGGTTTATAGAAACGGCGCAAAAGTCGGAGATATAGTATATACAACAGGGTTTTTAGGTGATTCAGCCCTTGGACTCAGGATATGGAAAACAAAAGGGACGGAGCCAGTAACAGATCCATTTATGAGGGATGCTATGCTAAAACATATAAACCCTGTGCCGCGTGTTAAGGAGGGAAGACTTATTGCAGAAAAAAGACTCGCATCAGCAATGATAGATATAAGCGATGGTCTTATCCAGGACTTAAGACACATCGCAGAGAAAAGCGGTGTTGGTGCAAGGGTCAGACTATCCAACATCCCTTTATCCACAGCAATGAAAAGGCACATCCTGAATAAACCGGATGACATTACATTTGCTATGTCAGGTGGGGAGGATTATGAACTCCTCTTTACAGCAAGACCTGAAAGAAAAGAAGAAATAGAGGAATTATCAAAAGAGATTAATCTGCCTATAACTGCAATAGGTGAAATAGTTCCAAAAGAGAATGGGATAAAGGTCATTGCTCAAGATGGCATGGAAATGAAAATAGAAAAAGAAGGTTTTGAACATTTTAGGGAGCAGCATGCCGAGTAGATGCTGACTGCCCTGCCTACAAAAAGGAGCGAAAAACTTAAAGCGAGAAGCGTAAAACCAATGTATCTTTGTTTTTCATTTTTAGCTTCGCGCTTTTCACTATAAATAGATGGTTTGTCAGTAGGGTAGTTAGCCTTTTTGATGGTATTTTCAGACAAAGGTGAAAACAGAAAGACAAATCTCATCAGGTGGTGTAATCTTCCGCAAGACTCTTGAACAGACTTATGTGGCGCTTATTTCTGTAAAAAACGGCAAGGTCTGGACACTCCCCAAGGGTCTTGTGGAAAAGGGTGAAAATATTGCAAGGACTGCACATAGAGAGGTAAAAGAGGAGACAGGACTTGATGGCAAAATTATAAAAAACATCGGGCATATTCAGTACTTCTACTGTCATAAAGAAAATGATGAGATGATACGGTTTTTCAAAATCGTGTATTTCTTTTTAATGGAATATGCAGATGGAGATGTCCAAGACCATGATACAGAGGTGACAGACTGCCAGTGGTTTCCAATTGATGATGCAATCCAACTGGTTAGATATGAAGATGAAAAGGGGATACTTAAAAAGGCAAGGGATATGATTGTAAAAAGAACCTTTTGACTTTTTGGTGAGTTTTTTGATAGTTTAAACACCCAAAATCATCTTTAATAGGGGAGGACAAATCTATGGGTAAAAATATTACTCAAAAAATAATAGAGAGTCATCTTGTGTCTGGCGAGACGACTCCGGGCAAAGAGATTGCCATAAAAATTGACCAGACTTTGACGCAGGATGCAACAGGCACAATGGCGTATCTTCAGTTTGAAGCAATGGGCGTGCCAAGGGTCAAGACAAAAAGGTCTGTAAGTTATGTTGACCACAACACCCTTCAATACGGCGGTTTTGAAAATGCAGATGACCACAGATTTTTGCAGACACTGGCAGCAAAATACGGCATATATTTTTCAAAGCCGGGAAATGGTATATGCCATCAGGTTCACCTTGAAAGGTTCGGCGTGCCGGGAGAGACAATGCTCGGCTCTGACAGCCACACCCCGACATGCGGCGGACTCGGAATGCTTGCAATAGGCGCAGGCGGGCTGGATGTCGCTGTTGCAATGGGCGGGGGCCCATTTAATTTAACATCTCCAAAGGTTGTTCTTGTAAATCTTAAGGGCAAATTAAAACCTTGGGTATCTGCAAAGGATGTAATCCTTGAACTCTTAAGAAAACTCACTGTCAAGGGCGGAGTTGGAAAGGTTATTGAATACGGCGGCGAGGGGATAAAGAATTTAACCGTGCCTGAAAGGGCAACCATAACAAATATGGGCGCTGAACTTGGCGCTACAACATCCATATTCCCAAGCGATGAGATTACAAGGGAGTTTCTAAAAGCACAGAAAAGGGAGGGGGACTGGAAGGAACTGCTGCCTGACCCTGATGCAAAATATGACGAGGAAATCAAAATAAACTTATCTAAACTTGAGCCAATGCTTGCAAAACCGCACTCCCCTGATGCAATATGCAAGGTATCTGATGTTGAGGGCATGAAGGTTGACCAGATTTGCGTGGGCAGCTGCACAAACTCATCATACAAGGATTTGATGACAGTTGCTGAAGTTTTTCACAAAGGCGGTTTCAAGGTTCATCCTGATGTCAATCTTACAATCTCACCTGGTTCAAAACAGGTGCTTGAGATGATAAGTCTGAACAAAGGGCTGGCTCATCTTATTGAAGCAGGTGCAAGGATTTTAGAGGCAACATGCGGTCCGTGTATAGGTAATGGTCAATCACCGTCATCAAAAGCCGTATCCTTAAGGACATTCAACAGGAACTTTGAAGGAAGGAGCGGGACAAAGGATGCGCAGGTCTATCTTTGCAGTCCGGAGGTTGCGGCAGCGGCAAGCATTTACGGCGTAATAACAGACCCGAGAAAACTCGGCAAATTCCCGAAAATAAAGATGCCAAAGGAATTTTTGATAGACGATTCCATGATTATTCCACCTGCAAAAGACCCGTCAAAGGTTGAGGTATTAAGGGGTCCTAATATTAAAGAACTTCCAAAGGCACAAATACCGGGGCAAAGCATCAAAGGGAATGCGCTTATAAAACTTGGTGACAACATCACAACAGACCACATAACACCGGCAGGAACATGGCTAAAGTACCGGTCAAATGTGCCAAAATATTCAGAGTCCGTTTTTTCCGCAATTGACGCCCAGTTCCATGAAAAGGCAAAGGCACAAGGCGGTGGGTTTGTTATGGGCGGTGAAAACTACGGACAGGGTTCTTCAAGGGAACATGCAGCATTGTGTCCGATGTATCTTGGCATAAAGGCTGTTCTTGCAAAATCTTTTGCAAGAATCCATAAGGACAATCTCATAAACTTCGGCATACTGCCGCTAACATTTGCAAATGCAGGAGATTATGATGCAGTGGAGCAGGGCGATGAACTTGAGTTGAGACTTGATAATCTGGCAAACAGTGAAGCAGTTACGCTTAAAAATATCTCAAAGAATAAGGACATGCAGTTAAAGCACGGCTTCAGCGCTAGGCAGATAGAGATAATTATGGCTGGCGGACTTTTGAACTTCACAAAGAAACAGGCAGCGTAGAAACAACAATTGGCAGGCAGCAGACAATACTTGCTGCCTGCCAATTGTTTAAATACATGACCACACACCTTTCCCCAAAAGACCGCATAATATTTCCTCTTGATGTGCCGAATCTGAAAGAGGCACGAAGATTTGTAAGACTCCTTAAAAAGGATATAGATGTCTTCAAGATAGGGCTTGAACTTTTTGTAAGTGAAGGACCCGATATTATCAGGATGGTTAAAAAAGAAGGCGGGGCAAAGATATTCCTTGATATGAAATTCCATGACATCCCTGAAACTGTGCGTAGGGCATACGCAGCAGCAAGCAGGCATGGTGTGGATTTTGTAACAGTCCATTGTGATGACACTAGTTTACTCAAATCAGCTGCTAACGGCTCATCACAAAAAACAAAGGTTCTGGGAGTTACTGTTTTAACGAGTCTTTCAGGAAAAAACCTTAAAGAGATGGGTTTGAGAAAAGAATTACAAAACCCCCTAAAACTTGTTTTACACCGTGCAGAACTTGCAAAAAAGGCAGGCTGCAGCGGTGTTGTATGTTCAGGGCTTGAGGTAAGATATGTTAAAAAGGCGCTTGGCAGGGATTTTATAACCGTATGTCCGGGTATAAGACCTGTATGGGGAGATGTAAAAAAGGATGACCAGAAGAGATTTGTAACTCCATATGAGGCTGTTAAAAACGGCGCTGATTATATTGTTGTAGGAAGACCTGTCAGGGACGCTATAAATCCTGTCCTCGCTGCAAAAATGGTTGCGGATGAAATTGGCACAGGTTTAGATTTTGTTAATCAATGTTCAAAATAGTGTGATAGAAACAACACCTGCCAACATAACCATAGAACCTAACATCCTTTCTCTTATATTCACCTCCTTAAATATAATTGTCCCATAAACTATACTAAAAATGAGGTTTGTCCTTTTTATAGATATTACATAGGCAACATCAGCCATACTGATTGCCATGAAGTGAGATACAATCATTATTGATGTAACAAACCCTATGATTAAAAACATTCTGGGTCTTGATACAATCTGCTGAAAACAGCCTCTTATGCCAAGAATTACTGATAGGATAATGGTCAGAAGAAAGGGATAGAAGAAACCGAAAAATACAGGGCTTGAGTGCTGAACTGCAATCTTTCCGATAGTAGAGGTTATGCTGTATATTAACGAGACTATAATCATAAACACTGAGCCTTTTTCTTTTACTATTGCCTTTAAAGGAAAAAGAAGACCCTTACCCTTACTGTTCCCATTTGCATTCAACAGGTATGCCCCTAGTACAATAAGGAGTATGCCTATAAATCCTGACTTATCCGGTAATTCACCAAGCAGAATATAGGATATGACAATTACAAATGCAGGACTTAATGCCATAAATGGTATGGTCAGTGACAGAGGCGAGATATTCACTGCCTTTACATAAAGGATGATTGCAATAATCTCCAGCGGAAGTAGTACAATAGTAGAAATCCAGAACTGTTTGTCCAGATGCGGTATAGGGATAAATATAAAGGCAAGGGCAATAAACGGGAGTGCATACCCCTCTCTTACCCATGCTATGACATACTCATTACTCTTTGTCATTGCCTTTTTACTTAAGGCATCAGCAGTTGCAAGAGAAAAAGCAGTAGTAAAGGCAAGGATTACCCAGAGCATATTTTTTGGTTTATGAATTTAAGTCTACAGATACAACCTTTGATATTCCCGGTTCTTCCATAGTTATGCCAAAAAGGGTATCGGCAATTTCCATGGTACCTTTATTGTGGGTTATAAGTATGAATTGGGATTTTTTTGCCATCTCTTTAAGGAAGGCATTAAACCTGTTTATATTTGCATCATCCAACGGTGCGTCAACCTCGTCAAGCAGGCAAAATGGACTTGGTTTTATAAGGAATATTGAAAAGATAAGGGCAGTTGCTGTCATTGCCTTTTCTCCGCCTGACAGCAGGTTTATACCCTGTAATCTTTTACCCTGAGGCTGGGCAGCGATTTCTATCCCACTTTCAAGTATGTCCTCTTCATCAACAAGCCTGATCTCTGCCCTGCCGCCCGGAAAGAATACAGGGAAAACCTCCTGAAACTTTGTATTTATTGCATCAAATGTATCTATGAACCGCTGCCTTGTTGTCCTGTTAATCCTGTTTATTGCCTTCTTAAGTGTTTCAATGGAATTGGTCAAATCGGTCTGCTGGTCCAGGAGGAACTGATGTCTTCTTTCCAGTTCGGCATATTCATCAAGGGCAGAAAGGCTCACCTCTCCAAGAGAATCTATCTGGGTCTTCAATTCCTCTAATCTGTTTAATACAGTATTTCTTTCCATTGTATTGAATTCTTCAGAAGGCATATACGCATCTATCCTCACGCCATACTTTTCATTCATCTTTTCCAGAAGATGAGAAGACTTGAGCCTCAGTCCATTTAATTCAAGATTTATGCTATTTATATTTTCATGCACAATA
Organism: Deltaproteobacteria bacterium; assembly: GCA_016223005.1. Lineage (NCBI taxonomy): Bacteria > Pseudomonadati > Myxococcota > Myxococcia > Deltaproteobacteria bacterium. The sequence goes on from JACRPW010000019.1 coordinate 19,050, forward strand.
TTCAGTTCATGCTTCATGGATTTAAGGGCACTATCAATACTACTAATTTCAGCCCTTGTTTTATTGAGACCCTCTTCCTGAACTATCTCTATTTTGCGGGTGTCATCCTTCTGCTTTAAATGGTTTAAAATCTCTTTTTGTATATCATGCAGATTAGATTCAATATTGTGGATTTCTATTGTCCCGGCACTGATTTCGTCTTTCTTTGCAGTTATTCTATTTACTGCATCACCAATAAACTGCCCCTTTTCTATCTGTTTATATCTCAAGGCATCGTATCTTTCTCTTAATGAAGCAATTGCTACCCTTATCTCTGTTAAACTGCTGTAGATGGACTCTTTTCTCTTTGACAGATTTGAAACCTCCTGCTCAAGTGCAGTTACAATGTCTTGTGTTTTACTGCGACTATCTTCAAGAGACTCTCGTTCCACGGCAAGTTCTGTCTTCTTCTTTGCAGTATCCATTAGTTGTATTTTTGATTCTTCTATTTCAAAATCAACCACATTTAATCTTTCCTTAAGTCTTGCAAGTTCAGATTCCTCTTGTCTTATACTGCCTTCAATGCCTGCCAGTTCTATATCTTTTGAATGTCGCAATCTTCTTAATTCCTCAAGTTCTTTTTTTGCAGTGTCTATTTTATTTTTTAAGTCCAATATATCTCTATCCATTTTCACAACCTTTTGCTCTAACTCGTATGACTTGGATGAGAGTTCCTTTATTTCCCTCTTTTTTTGCAGAATACCACCTGCATTCTCCCTGCTGCTTCCTCCTGTTACTATACCGCAGGCATCAATAATCTCTCCTTCCATAGTAACAACGGTTTTACCCATGCCGTTTAAATTCCATATCAAAGCGGCATCCTTAAGGCTTTTTACAACAAGGCAATCTGACAAAATATAATTTATTACAGAGGCATGGCCGATTTTTGCCCTGACATGATTGAGCAGAGGTTCTGCATTTATATCGCCTGCATCTGTTTTTAGATTGGGATTTCTGCCAACTGATGCATATCCCTTAATATCAATTGGGACAAAACTGCCTCTGCCGAGTTCATTAGTTTTAAGATATTCTACTGCCAGAATGCTGTCATTTAAGCCATCTACCACTACATACTTAAGTTTCTCACCCATGACTGCCTCAACAGCCTTTTCATATTCAGGTGATGTTTCTATAAACTCAGCAAGTATGCCATGAATACCTGCCCCCTGTTTATTTTTAAGTATTGACCTGACCCCATCCTGAAAACCCTCAAGACTATCTTCAAACTCTTTAAGTGTAGAAAGCCTTGAAGATGTTACAGCAAGTGCCTCTTTATCAGACTTTTGCTCTATGTCTATTTGAAGCAGTTTTTCTTCAAGGGCTTTGACCTCTTGAATAGTAGCGCCTTCTTTACCCTCAGTCTCTCTTTTTATGAAGTCTGCCTCTTTGTTCTTTTCCTTTAATTCAGAGATACCCCTTTCTTTAATACAGGCAATCTTTTCTATTTCATTTTTTTCCCTTTCTGCCTTGCCTGTTTTCAGATGGAGGGTGTCTTCGTCTTTCAGGCAGACATGCAATACATTTTTTATATGGGATATTTTTGCTATTATATCAGCAAGGACAGCACTTTTATCTTTCAGTTCCTTATCCTTATGAGACAGCATTTCTGAGATGTGGCTAAAAATCTTTTCTTCACTAATAAGTTCATCTTCTTTTACTTTTATTGCATTAAAAATTTCTTCCGCAGATTTTTTTAATTCCTCTAACTCGTCACCCACCTTTTGTTTATGGCAGTTCAATTCATCTATTTCTTTAAGGAGCCTATCTTCGTTTCTTTTCAGTTCCCTAATCCTTATTTCATTAAGTTCTACAGTCCTTTCCCTTGTCTGAATAGAATCCCCTATGCTTAAAAGCAGGGATTTTATCTCTTTTAGTTCAGTCTCTTCTTTAATATATCTTATCCGCAAGTCTTCCAGCAAAATCTCTTTCTGGTTTATGCTGGCAGAAATCTCCATATCTTTTTCTTTTAATCTTTCAAGATTTGTTCTTGCCTCTTTTTTGCCGTCTTCCAACCTTTTATATTCTGCTAGCGACAGGAATAATTCTATGTCTTTAAGTTCATCTCTTAAGACCTTATATCTTTCCGCCTTTTTTGCCTGACGGTTAAGAGAATTCAACTGCCTTTTTACTTCGTTTATAATATCGTTTACCCTTGTAATGTTCTCTTTTGTTGCATCCAACCTTCTAACTGCTGCGTCCTTTCTATGCTTGTATTTGTTTATGCCAGCAGCCTCTTCAAACAAGATTCGCCTCTCATCAGGTTTTGCAGTTACAAGCCATCCCACCTGTCCCTGTTCAATGATGGAATATGCCCTTGTGCCGATACCCGTGTCAGTGAAAAGGTCAACAATATCTTTTAATCTGGATTCCACCTTGTTTATATAATATTCACTATCGCCTGATCGGAAGAGTTTTCTTGAAATTTCTATCTCTGTAAAATTCACATATTCCTGAGGGGCAATGCCATCTTCATTTGAGAGTGTCAATACAACTTCAGCCATGCCGATCTGTTTCCGCGTCTCACTCCCTGCAAATATTATGTCCTCCATTAATTTTCCTCTCAGATGCCTTGCATTTTGTTCACCAAGCACCCAGCGAATCGCATCAACGATATTACTCTTGCCGCAGCCATTCGGGCCAACAATTGCTGTTACACCTTTTGGAAAGGTAATTACAGTTTTATCAATAAATGATTTAAAGCCTAGTATTTCTATTTTTTTAATCTTCATAGGGCGCTATACATAACGACATAAATAAAGCCGCATACAGAGCGTCAGAACAAAGCAGACCAAGGAGCCGGGGCACCCACGCCAAGTGGCGTGGGTCGGGTGAAGAGTAAGGCGTATGTTTAGCATACGCCGCAACGCCTGTCTGCGTGCCTGCCGTAGCACAGGCCGGCAACACACAGGCAGGCAGGTATGCAAAGTTATGACGCTCTGTATAATAAAAAAGGGGAAGATCCATATAAGACCTTCCCCTTTTGTAAAATATTTGCAAATATTATCGTTTTGAAAACTGGAATCGTTTTCTGGCAGCCTTCTGTCCATATTTCTTTCGTTCCTTCATCCTTGGGTCCCTTGTTAAGAATCCCGCTTTTTTTAGAGTTAAACGAAGGTCAGGATTTGATTTTAGAAGTGACCGCGCAATACCATGACGAATTGCACCTGCCTGACTTGATACTCCTCCGCCGTCTACATTTACATTTATATCATACTTATTAAGGGTCTTTGTTAATTGCAGCGGCTGTCTGATTATCATCTGCAGTGTCTCGCGGCCAAAGTAATTATCCATTGGTTTGCCATTAACAACAATATTGCCGCTTCCATGTTTTAATATAACCCTTGCAACAGAGGTCTTTCTTCTTCCTGTGCCACTTAAAGATATTTCACTCATAACTCTCCTTATAATAATCCGTAAAAATCAATGTCTATTTTTGGGATAATATTAAATCTTCCGGTTTTTGTGCATGATGAGAATGCGTGTTTCCTGCATAAACTTTTAGTTTTTTCATCATATCTCTTCCAAGCCTGCCCTTTGGAAGCATTCCCCATACTGCCTTTTTTATAACCTCTTCCGGTTTTTCTTTCAGAACACTCCCGAGTGATACAGCCCGGAGACCTCCCGGATACATTGTGTGATGGTAATAAATCTTGTCTGTTTTTTTCTTGCCTGTGAAGGTCACTTTATCAGCATTAACAACAATTACAAAATCTCCTGTGTCAATAGAAGGTGTATAGGTCGGCTTATGTTTACCTTTTAATATTGTTGCAATCCTGCTTGCAAGCCTGCCAAGATTCTTGTCATTGGCATCCACTACAAACCATTTTTTGTTGTTTTCCCTTTTTGCAAAGAATGTGCTATTCATAATTTAATCCATCCCACTTTAGAATTTAAACAAGAAACTAATTGTTATGCCCATTTTTATCCGAATTAATCTAATAAAGTTTCTAATTTTTGTCAAGGGTTTTGTTATTTTTGTTATTTTTGTTATTTTTTGTCATTTTCTATAATCTGATTTTTTCTTTTCATAAGGCACGAATAACCTAGTGGTCCTGGTTTTTGTTCTTTATTGGCATCAAACCTGAAGTCTTCAAGCCAGATAAAGTCAAAGAATGCGGAAAATACATCCCTTATTTCATCTTCTCTCAAGGTTGGCGGACCGTCTTCCCTTGGTTCTTTTGCATTGCCGCACAGCATGAGATATACACTCCCCTCTGTAGTTAATTTTATTAGCATTTCAACGAATATTGTCCTATCGCTGTCTTTAATGGTATGAAAGCATCCTCTGTCAAAGATAAAGTCAAACGGTCCTCCTTTTATATTCAAATCAGGCAAAGTTGTTTTGATAAAATCTACCTTGACCCCGACAGTTTTTACTTTTTCCATTGCCATTTTTATGGCAATATCAGACACATCTAAAGCAGTTACATCAAATCCCTTCTGTGCAAGATAGATGGCATTTGTCCCTGTGCCGCATCCGATGTCAAGGGCACGACATAGTTTAACAATACCGCTTTTAATGACTTTCTTTAGTTCGGATGAAGGGAAACCTGTATCCCATGGCGCATCACCCTCTGTGTAACTTTTATCCCAGTCTTTATTCATCATTACGGATAAAGCCCTCTTACCTCAATAGCCTCTGCAACCCTTTTAACACCGAGCAGAAGTGCAGATGTCCGCATATCAAGATTTTTATCTTTTGAAAGGGCATATACCTGTCTGTATGCATTTATCATAATCTCCTCAAGCCTTTTGTATATTTCATCCTCTTTCCAGAAAAATCTCTGTAAATCCTGAACCCATTCAAAGTATGAGACAACAACACCGCCTGCATTTGCAAGTATATCAGGGAGCATAATTACACTTTTGTCATTTAAAATCTTATCTGCATCTGGTGTTGTGGGTGCATTTGCGCCCTCTGCAATTATCTTTGCCCTGACAGTCCCTGCATTTTTTGAATTTATCTGTCCTTCTGTAGCAGCGGGGATAAGCACATCGCAGTCAATAGAGATGAGTTCATCCAACGTGATATTATCAGCAGGCTTAAATCCAACAACTGTTTTATTTTCTCTTTTAAATTTCAGAACATCAATTATATTCAAACCTCTTGAATTATATATTGCGCCCTTGGAATCGCTCACTGCAACAATCTTTGCCCCCTTTTCATAAAGAAGTCTTGCGGCAATTGCGCCGACATTTCCAAAGCCGATTATCGCAGTCCTCAAGCCTTCAACAGAAAGTCCCAAATTCCTGACTGCCTCCAGCAGGACTGCAACAAGTCCTTTTGATGTCGCCTCCCTCCTTCCCATAGAACCGCCTATGCAGATAGGTTTTCCTGTAACAACGCCCGGCACAGAGTAGCCCTTTGCCATGCTGTATGTATCCATAATCCATGCCATTACCTGTTCGTTTGTATACATATCAGGCGCGGGTATGTCCTGCTCAGGACCTATAAACGGAAGGAGTTCATATGTGTATCTCCTAGTCATCCTCTTGATTTCATCCCTTGACATCTTTGTTGCATCTACGGCAATCCCCCCCTTTGCACCACCGAATGGAATGTCAACAACTGCACATTTCCATGTCATAAGCGCTGCAAGGGCAGTAATCTCATTTAAGGTTACTTTGGGGTGGTAGCGGATGCCACCTTTTGTAGGTCCCCGTGCCGTGTTGTGCTGAACTCTGTAGCCTTCAAAAAATTTCACGGTTCCGTCATCCATCATAACAGGCACAGATACGATTATTGCTCTCTTTGGTATGCGGAGTCTGTTGTAAATAGCGTCAGGGAGGTTCAGGTATCTATTGACATCTTCAAGCCTGTCAAGGACTTCTTTGTAAGTGTCATTTTGGCATTCGGTCATTTCACAGCCTCCTTTCTAAATCTTTCCCTCTGCGATGGATATTGAGCGGAACAAGCAGCGGAACATAGTGGGGATTTATTGTTTTGGTCTCCATTATTCTCACCTTTAAATTCACTGAAGGCTGAAAAAGACTTCAGAGATTTTCATTTGGGCGGAGATATTAATAGTATCTCATATTGACACACATCCCTATTTTTTTATTACCTGTTGTAACGTGCAAAGTATTCATCAATTTCCGGGCGTAACTCCATACCTGCTTTTTCAAAGCAGTCAAGTAGGTCAATATAAGTGCCTTTGCCAG